>MWYU01000600.1 GCA_002050375.1 Chitinophagales bacterium 62-2 | reverse complement strand
GGGTATTAACACGGCGGCAGATATTAGCAGTGCTTCTTATAATAACTGGTCTGGCGGCCGTTATCCCTTTATGATGAGTGCCGATGTTACTCTTAACGGAATTACCAAAAATGTAAAGTTTATTCTGGTACATGCAAAAGCCAATACTTCACCAACTACACCATCGTATAACCGCCGAAAAGCAGGGGCAGATTCTTTATACGCTTTATTAAATACTTCGTACGCTACAGATAATATCGTTATGCTAGGCGACTTTAATGACGATCTGGATGAAACGATCACTGCCGGCATTAACCCACGAACAACATCCTATATTTCTTTTGTAAACGACTCTGTTAATTATCCTTCTGTTACGCTACCATTAAGCAGGGCAGGCAAAAAATCAACAGTTAGTTACAACGATGTAATAGATCATGTTATTCTTTCCAATGAAATGAAGGGATATTATATGAACAATTCCGCAAGTATTTTAACTGATGTTGCAGGGCTTGTATCAGGCTATGGCTCTACAACATCTGATCATTATCCGGTTTTTACGCGTTATTCATTCGATCCTATCATTCTGCCAATTACATTAGCAGAGTTTGATGCTGTTAAGCAAGCTTCTAATGTTATAGTAAATTGGAAGACATCACAAGAAATTAACAGCAAAGAATTTATTGTTGAAAGAAGTAAAGATGCCGTGCATTTTGAAGCAATAGGTAAGGTAAATGCGGCAGGCAATTCGAACACCGGGAGACAATATACATTTAAGGATAACCAGCCATTTAATGGAAACAACTTTTATCGGTTGAAACAAGTGGATAAAGATGAGAGAACGGTAGTTTCGAAAGTGGTTAAAGTATATTTCGGAGAGGAAATAATGGTAACATTAAGCCCAAATCCTGCAAAAGATCTCGTAACAGTCACTTTAAACAATTTCCACGAACAAACAACCCTTCAGGTTTTAAATAATACCGGCCAGGTTTTAAAACAACTAATCGTTCGTGCAAATACTCAAAGGATACCAATTAAAATTAATGGATTATCACCAGGGGTTTATTTGGTAAAAGCAATAAGTCAAAGCAAAATTTATAATGCTACTTTAGTAATTCAATAATGAGTTACCGACTTTTATAAGTTTATAAAGAGGTTTTGAAACTTAAACTGATCGCATCCAACATTGACGATGTTAGCGATAGTGTTTAAACTAAAATTATCTTCCCTAAGTTGAGGGATATTTTCTTAAACTTTTAACTTGAAAGTAACCTACACTAATTAATACTCTTCGGTTTTCTACAATTTTGTAACCTCATTCCCTTAACTTTGCGACCCCAATCTAAAATTGGGTACGCCAGAACTATTTGAAAGTTTTGGTTAACGAAACAAATTATTTAATAAATCAAAAAAATCAGGGATTAATGAACAATTACGAATTGATGGTGATTTTTACCCCGGTTCTTTCTGAAGACGACTTTAAAGCCGCTCAAAGAAAGTTTACTGATCTCATTACCGAAAATGGTGGTGAGATGGTAAACAGCAACCCATGGGGATTAAAATCACTTGCCTATCCCATCCAGAAGAAAACTACAGCAATCTACTGGGTAGCGGAATTTAAAGGGCAACCCGACTTCAATGAGAAGCTGAAAATTCAGCTCCTGAGAGACGAGCAAGTGCTTCGTCACATGATTAACAAGCTCGATAAATACGCCGTCGAGTATAATCATCGCAAGAAAAGTGGCGCACCAACAGGAACCGAAAAAGCAGTGGAGGTATAATTATGGCAAAAGCAAATGAAATAAAATATTTAACCGCCATCAAGCAGGAAAAGCGTGCAAAGAAGTTTTGCCGGTTTAAAAAGTATGGGATTAAATATATCGACTATAAAGATGCGGAGTTCCTTAAAAAGTTTTTAAACGAACAAGGTAAATTATTTCCTCGCCGTCTTACCGGTAATTCTTTAAAGTATCAGCGCAAGGTTTCTGAGGCAGTAAAGAAAGGCCGCCAGATGGCCTTATTACCTTACGTAACCGATCTTTTAAAATAGGAGGCACCCATGCAAGTAATACTAATACAAGACGTAGATAACCTTGGAGGAATAAACGAACTGGTCAAGGTAAAAAATGGCTATGCCCGCAACTTTCTAATTCCTCAAAAAAAGGCTGTAGAAGCAAACTCTACTAATCTTAAAAAGATGGAAGAGAAGCAGAAGCAGCTTGCTAAGAAAGAAGCAAAGCTTCTTTCTGAAATTAACAGTGTAATTGCTGTACTTAAGGAGGGGCCACTCAGAATTGGTGCAAAAACCGGTACAAGTGGTAAGATTTTTGGCAGTGTAACTTCGCTTCAGATAAGCCGTGCAATACGTGACCAAAAAGGTTATGAAATTGACCGGAAGCGTATTCACATCACAGATGAAGTAAAAGAGCTTGGTACTTATAAAGCAAACATAGATTTTGGTAATGGAAACACTACCGATGTTGAATTTGAAGTTGTAGGTGAGTAGGAAAATCAAAGAAATGTTTAAAAAAGTCTGCTTGTGAAAAGGCAGACTTTTTTCATTTCATAAAGCATTTATTAGAATAAAATGAAGCAAAACGTCTTTATAACTGTCGTTGCAGTTTCTCCTGAAAGCCTGAATTTGAAGTTGAAAAATTAGAATTAATTATCTTTTCATGCCACAATCCCGCCAACTTGCTGCTATCATGTTTACTGACATTATTAGCTATACGGTATTAATGAGTGATGGTGAACAAAAAGCATTTGAAATACCTAGTGAAAATTGAAAGCTGCAAAAACCACTTATAATAAAAATGGGTTCACTCCAACAGCTATCGATGAGATGCGTTGGACAAGTACTTGCATTTATAATAATTCCCGCTACTCCATCAGTTGATCATTTTTATCCCGGCATACCAGGAAGTTAGGAAAAATGAAAACAGAACTATATCTTACCACATCGCTTTATTACCTGCTACACTTTTTCTCATTACAAAAAAGTAGAATTGGAAATAACTGCCCCGCCCAAACCTTTTTCAGTTGCCGCGCCGGTTGCACAGACTGAACGTCTCGTTATCCTTGATAGCTTACGAGGATTTGCAATCCTTGGAATATTGCTTATGAACATACCTGGTTTTGGATTACCGTATGTAGCTGCTTTTGATCTTTCCGTTATTAATGAACTTAGTGGGTTAAACTTTACAACCTGGTACATCATCGAAGGCATACTGGAAGGCAGCATGCGTGGTCTGTTCTCTATGTTATTTGGTGCAGGCATGATCTTATTCATAAGCCGTCTTGAAAAAAAGGATAATGGAATGATACCTGCTGAAATTTATTTCCGCAGGCAAATCTGGCTCCTGGTTTTTGGATTGATAAATACCTATATTCTCCTTTGGTTTTGGGACATATTGTTTATGTATGCTGTATGCGGCATGCTGTTATTTGTGTTTAGGCGTATGCCCGCAAAAGGATTATTTATTGCAGCCGGCATTTGTCTTTTATTAGCTACTGCAAGAGAGAACAGGGGTCTATATAAAGATAAAACTGAAATAAGGCAGGGTGAACAAATTGCTTTACTGGATACTACAACAACCAAACTTACCGATGAGCAAAAAGAAAAGCTGGCGACCATGCAGGAACTGAAAGTTAAAGCTGCACCGGCAAGTAAAAAAAAGCTTTATGAAAAACAGTTGCGCAAAGGACGGGGAAGCCTTTCTGATGTGTATGAGCAAAACAGTGAACTTGGTGCAAGGGGACATACCAGCGTCTTATACTATTTTTTCATCTGGGATATTTTGACATTTATGTTCCTTGGCATGGCCTTTTTCAAAAGCGGTATCCTAACCGGCGAGCATCCTTCAAAAACTTATTTTTGGTTGACTATTACAGCGCTTGGTATTGGATTTATTTTATCATGGTTTCGACTAACTGAAGAGCTTCATTATAATTTTAATGGATTCCTCAAAGCCAAGGAAGCTCCATTTGAGTTTTATGAGCTATCACGGTTTTTCCGATCTGTAGGAATTTTTGGCCTTATCATGTTACTTTATAAATCGGGTTGGTTTAAATGGTTGTTTACCCTCATGCGGCCAGTAGGGCAGATGGCTTTTACTAATTATCTAATGCAGTCCATTATTTGCGGACTGATATTTTTTGGTGTTGGCTTCGGCATGTATGGTCATTTGCAACGCTATGAACTGTATTATGTAGTAGGCGCTGTATGGATCTTTCAAATCATCTTCAGCCATATATGGATGCGTTATTTTCGTTTTGGTCCGTTTGAATGGTTATGGAGAAGCCTTACTTATTGGAAAGTACAGCCTATGAAAAAAGCGATTACAGGTAGTGCTGCACCTGATAAATTAATAGTTGTTTGAAATAACAAAACTATTTGAAATAATACCTAAGGCCGACGGCTTCAGGCACTTCCATCCTTTTTCTCCTGTTCAGTACATAACATATAAAAATGTGTCCCCCTTTTATGCGACGCATCCTGTTATTGAATACTGCAAGAAATATCACCAACTTCAGTCAATGAAACTCGTTACTCATATCAATTCAACACTTCATAAATAACACTTGAACCCCTCTTGTTCTTTAGACTCACTTCACCTATCTTATTGCAGTTAAAAGACTCCTTAATCTTGTTGTAAGCATCTTCATTAATAATTATCTGGCACTCTTTTGCTGCAGACTGCAAACGTTGGGCAGTATTTACTACATCGCCAATTACAGTATAATCAAGACGACGAAGACTACCAGACCCGATGTTACCCGATATTACTTCGCCACTATTAACACCTATTGAAACTTGTGGAGAAAATGTACTTCCCAATTCCTTGGGTAAACTTTCAATTCGTTTGCGTACGGCAAGGCAGGCTTCTATCGCCCTGTCTAAATGGTAGGGGCCACGAAACACAGCCATGATGGCATCGCCGATAAATTTGTCTACATGACCCTGCTGAGCAAGAATCTCTTTCACCATTACATCAAAGTAATTATTCAAGAGCTTCACCACTTCGTCAGCAGGCTCATTTTCCATTATACTAGTAAAGCTGCAAATGTCTATAAAAGCCACAGTAGCTTCAATTGTTTCATTCGACATTATACTCGATTCGTACTCCCTGCTGTTCATAAACTTTAAAACATTTTCATCAACGTACATTCTTAAAATGTTGTTCTCTTTAATCGCCTGAAGTGTTGAACGTAACTGTGCTACATGCTGCATTGTTTTTTCAATTGTTAGCTCAAGGTCCTGGAAGTTCACGGGCTTACAAACAAAATCAAAAGCGCCACGATTCATTGCGGTTCTTATGTTATCCATATCGCCATAGGCCGATACCATTACCGTTTTAACCAGCGGGCTTATTTCATTGAGTTTAGTTAGCAAACTCAATCCATCCATCTCAGGCATATTTATATCACTAAGCACAATCTCAACGTCAGGGTGTTGATTTAACTTGTTCAATGCTTCGTTGCCATTTAAAGCAAACACGAATTCATATTTATTCTCGCGTATTTGTCGTCGAAATTTTTGCTTAATAAGCATTTCCAGATCTACTTCATCATCTGCCACTAAAATCTTAGCCATGAGCTGTTATTTTAAGCTTTTCTTTCAATAAATTAAAGTCGATAGGCTTTGTTAGAAAGTCGTCGGCGCCTAACTGCATAGCGTGATTATAGTTTTCACTATCACCGTAAGCAGTTATCATCATTACAACTGGTGGGGGAGAGGCGAATTTCTTTTTAATGTGCTCCAACAATTCAAGCCCGCTCATTCCGGGCATATTTATATCTGAAAGTATTAGCACTGCTTCATGCTTAAGTTGCTGCAGGTACGTAAGTGCCTCCTCTCCTGAATTTGCAAAAGCAAATTGTACTTTTTGTTCACGGATCTCTTTTCTAAAGCGTTGCTCAAAAAGTGTTTGCATATCTTTTTCGTCGTCTACAACTAATATTTTCATAGCGTTTGGTAAAGATTATAAGCAGTTTTAAAAGTAAACTTTACTGTGGTATTTGAATAATAAATTCAGCAAATTCTCCCTCTTTGGTTTCCACCGTCATCTCTCCGCCATGTGCGTTGGTAATAATTTCATAGCTAATGGATAAGCCCAGTCCTGTTCCTTGCCCTGTTGGTTTGGTGCTGAAAAAGGGCTGATAAATTTTGTCCATCACTTTTTGCGGAATGCCCAAACCATTGTCTTTTACACGAATTTCAACACCCATCTCACCTATAGGTAAAGTTATGTAGCATGTACTTACAGAAACCGTAGGTTGATAACCCGCAATGTTTTGTTTCTTTTTTTCGTTAACCGAATAAAAGGCATTAGTAAATAAATTCAAAATCACGCGCCCAAGGTCTTGCGGGATAACGTTGATCTTTGGAAGGTTTTCATCGAATTTGGTTTCCATTATTGCATTAAACAACTTATCCTTTGCCCGTAATCCATGATAGCTTAGTCTTAGATATTCATCAGCCAAAGCGTTTATGTCAGTGGGTTCTTTTTTACCGGTACTAGTTCGCGAATGTTGCAACATGCCTTTTACAATAGCATCTGCCCGTTTGCCGTGGTGGGAGATTTTTTCCAGGTTTTGCACTAAGTCCTCAATAATTTCCTCCACCTTAATTTTTTCATCGTCAGGCAACCTGACTAAGCCGTCATTTTTCAATTCGTCGAGCAACTCCACACTAACTTCAGAAAAGTTGTTGACGAAGTTTAGGGGGTTTTGAATTTCGTGGGCGATGCCCGCCGTAAGCTCTCCTAACGAAGCCATTTTTTCAGATTGGATAAGCTGGTTTTGCGTGGTTTTAAGTTCAACAAGCGCCTGTTGCAATTCTTCTTTTTGTTGTGTTAATTCCTGCGTTCGTTCGGCAACCAGTACCTCAAGCTCAACTTTTCGGGCTGCCATTAGCCGGGCTTGTTCCTCTTCCTGGTGCCTTCTCTCTTGTTCTTTCAGCAAGGCTTTTTGCTGTTTGTTTGATATAAACAGCATAGAAATCATCCAGGTAACAGCAACGGCAAAGCCTATAGCAAGGTAATTTTTAATAGTAAAATAAAGACTTCGGTTGACAAGCTCAATAATTTCGCTTAGCAGCGATAAGACAACCAGGGGCAGAACGGCTAAGATCACTGTTCGAGCCTGCAAAAACTCTCGCCTCTTATAAATGATACCGCAAATCGCCAGCAGCAGTAAATACCAAAGCCATATAGTTATTTTTTGAAGTTGAAATATTAGCTCTATTGCTAAAAGAAGAGCAACGCCAACCATTGCCTGGTTAAGAAGTTTTTCCCATAAAGGAAGCGGGGAAAATCTTTGTAGGGTTTTCCGCATGTAACGAATTAGAAAAAAAATGACCATCGGGTGCCACGACATAAAATAGGATAGGGTTGTTCTATGGTAGTAACATAAAATCAAAAATAGCTTAAGTTATAATAAATCAATAATCGTAATGGCAGCTACTTTTTTTCCTGCTGGATAAAAGGCATCAATGTTCCAGTGTCCTTCAGCACAATAGTACAAA
>MWYU01000579.1 GCA_002050375.1 Chitinophagales bacterium 62-2 | reverse complement strand
GTCTATTGCCTTAAATGAGTTATGTAAAACAGATAAAAAGCATCCTAAAGAGTGGGCTTCTTTTTCGGTTAACTGAACCCCTTGTTTGTATAAAAAAGTAAAATCATTTGCTTCGCCTAAATCTTCAAGTATGAGGATGTGATTTTCTTTATCAACTTTAATAAGCGAAGGCATAGCAGCTCTTAATTCATGGTTAGTTGCTGCCTTTTTGTAAAATTCCCCTTCAATAATTACACGTTCTTCAGGTGCGGGAATTGTTGGATATTTTTCTACATAAGGTCTTGCCTGTTTAATGATGAGACTACGGTCAGGAAGGTTTATGCGAAGCACATAATTCATGTTTCCTTCACCGGGTTTTTCTGCACTTAAAACAGTTTCATCAGCTTTTATTAACTGATGAAACTGTAAGTACGATTTTATATCATTAAGATTGTTCTTGTCTAACAGCATCAACGCAAAATTTAAGAAACTATAAAAAGTGTTACCAAATATATCTTAACCCAAACTGGAACTGTCGGGGTGGCGCTGCTGCTCTTTTTAAAAATGTATTTGAGCTTTTAGGCCCTAATTGTATTTGGTTGCTTGCTGATCTGGTGACGTTAAATCCGCTTAAATTTTCCGTATTTAAAACATTGTAAACATCAGCAGAAAATTCTAAGGCAGGTACATGTCTGATCATGATTTTATACTTCAAAGAAAAATCGAAAGTAGTGGCAGATGGCAGGCGATCATTGTTTCTTGTTTCACCAGGCTGGTAATCTGCAGGGCCTGCATTAGCATAAGCATTTTCACCGTTGCCATTTAAGTCAGTTACCCCGCCAAATTTTGTTGCATCAGCATAGCGGGAAGCGGGCTGGCCGCTTTGGAAAAGCATAGTAGGTGTAAGTGATAAATTTTTAGCGGGATACCATGTTATTAAACCACTTAAAACATGAGTACGGTCGTTATCGCCATAAGCATATTCTGCATCCCAATCGTTGGCGTTAGAGGCTCTAACATTTATGCCTTCTGCATCAGTTTTAATTTTAGATAAAGAATATGAAATTCTATAGGCGTAGTTATCATTGGTGCTCCGGTCTTTTTGCAAAATAAAATTAGCGGCAGCATACCTTGCCCGTCCTTTGGTTTCAGTCATAAATACATCACGGGCAATACCTCTATATGATTGTCCATTTATGGTAGCTTCAAATTGGCCGCTCACAGTTTTAATAGGAACGGGTCTTGTTAGGTTTGCAGCAGCAGTAGTACGAACAACCGGGTTTACCGGATCTAAAGTATAAGAAGAGGCAGTATTTAAGTTTGTAATCCTGAACAAATTATTTGTGCGGCTGTAAACAAGGTCAACTATGAAAGATAAGTCTTCTGTCATCTTTCGTTGGTAGCCTAAAGTAAATTGGTGCGAGTAAGGATTTTGATAACCATCCGGATTTTTTATTCTATAATTTGCTGCTGATTGCAATGCCCTGTCTCCCTGCGCCTGCTCTGCCGTTTTACCTTGCAGGTAAGCGGGTGTTGATCCCTGGTCGTAAAAGGCTTTCAAATTACCGGGGTGAGTGATCTTATTTAAATCAGCATCCGGATTTAATATTCCCAGTCTTTGCAATTCGGCCAGTTGCAACTTAAAATTGGGAGAGTTATTGCTAAACTGAAGGTTATCGCTGGTAACAGAATACTTTATTTTATCAGTAAAAATTCCGTAGCCTCCTCTTATTAAATTCTTATCGTTTATTTTATAGTTGAAGCTTGTTCTTGGGGCGAAATTATTCCAGTCACCTTTATCACCCCCTGCTTTTGATAAGTTATCATAGTCGAAGCGTAAGCCATAGGTGAAGTTTAATTTGTCATTAAATGCCACATTATCTTCTGCATAAATATTAAAAACGTTTTGCCTTACACCAAAGATTGATTTATCTAAATCGACAAGGTAATTTATGACCTGAACGTCTGTAGGTATATCTTCAATGTCTAATGCTGATCCTACATTCTTTGCTTTCAGTGCATCCATTTGTGTCTGGTTTAAACGAACTGTATAGAAACCATTGGAGTTACCTGCACCTAATAATTTAAAGCCGGATGTTATAAATTCTGCGCCTGCTAAAAATGAATGTTTGCCGGCCTGATACCTGAACTTTTGTTGAATTTGATTAGTGTATTCATCATCATCGAAAATGTAATTGATAGGACCGATGCTGGCAATTAAAGTACCATTAGGAGCCTGCACACTTGCGCCGGGTTTACCAAAGTTTGGGTTATCTCTATAGTTCCAGCGGAAGTACGATGTCTGATAATTTGTTTCGCCTTTTAGCTTGCCGGAAACAGTATAATCGTTTTGCAAAGCAACTAAATAGGTCCTGTTTTTTTGAGTAGATGCGGCGGAAGGAAACAGTACCCCACCTGTTAATCCGCCACCTTGCTGTTCAACATCAAAAGAACCTATGTTAGCACGCAGGCTGCTATGAAATTTTTCATTCCAGTTCTGATCAATTTTACCAGACACATAAGTAAAACTGTTTTTGCCTTGTACCGTTTGATTTATTCCTAATAACGGCACATTTAGCAGGTTATCCTTTACATCGAATGTTTGCTCTATGTTGAAGTAGTAAAAAGTTTTATCTTTCTTAATTGCACCACCGACCCCTACGCCAAGCTGCTGCCGTTGAAAACCGTCTTTAACAGGGTTGCCATAAAGATCAACTCCTGCAAAAGCAGACTTACTGTCTATAACAGCGCCGGGTCTTGTTAAGTAGAAGACTTCACCCGAAAATTTATTTGTTCCTGACCTTGTAGTTAAGTTAACGATACCATTGCTTGTATTGCCCCATTCTACAGAATAGTTGTTGGTAAGTACAGTTACTTTCTCGGTAAATCCAAAAGGTGTATTGAACTTTACGTTTCCAAGAAAACGCTCATTGTTATCCATACCATCAATTAAGTAATTAGTGTAAATACCGCTTAACCCATTGATTGAAATATTAGGAGCTTCATTATAACTTAAGGTGGAAAGGGTAACATTTGGCAAACGGAACAGGCTGCGCGTAATATCGCGGCCTTCAATCGGCAGGGCTTCAATTTCTCTTTTTGTAACCACATGTGCAACCGTTGCATCCTTTGTGTTTATCCTGTTTATTTTATCTGTTACAACTACTTCACTTAAAACATTAAGCTGATTTGCTTGTAAAGCAACTTCCATTACTTTATCAACCCCTGCTAAAAGTTCCAGGTTTTCACTATAAGCCAAATAAGACTTTGATTGATTAACTGATAAAGTATAGTTACCGGGTTGAAGACTGTTTATAGTTGCTTCGCCTGCAGCATTGGTTGTTGCGGCATATACAATGTTATCATTTTGCTTAAGATTAAAAGCAACGTTCGATATAACCTTTCTGTCGCTTAAGCGTATAGTTTTAATTTTTAAAACTTGTGCAATAAGGCACGATTGTAAAATAAAGAAGCAGGTGAATAAAGTAATTACTTTTTTCATTGAATTGATTTGATAATAAAAAGGGAACTGAATAGATCAGCGGTCGGCGAAAAAATAAATAATGCTATAAAGAATAGATCGGTGGGGCACGCAATCCAAATAAGGAGAAGAGAAATTTATTATGAGTAATGCGCGAGTGAGAATGCTTTCGAAATATAGAAGCAAGAATGCTCGTTACTAAAGCTTTTATGAGATGTATAGACGGAAGGAAATCTTTTAGTGAGATTAGGTCTCTAAAATTATTTACATCCTTAAGAGCAGGTAATATGTAAGAAGAAGTTTCCCAAAAAATGCTTTGAAGGTTTTGAAACAAATGGGTAGTTTGCCATTTGCCGGATATGAACCTTTCTCTTTGAAAGATTGCTTTATTTATTCCGATAAGGTAAACACCTCCACGGCTATCAGGACCTAAGACCAATGGATGTTTTGCAAGTTCTTCTTTGGCAGTACTAATGATAGCAACGGTTAATTGAGGACAATCGTTGCCTATTACTATTACATTTTCAAAACCTGCATTAAAAACTCCTTCCATCGCATTTGCGAGTTTTTCCCCAAATCCGTTTCCAGTCTGTTTGTGTTCATTCAATTCATACACCGGAAGGCCTGATGAATTAGCAACCTTACGGCTATGTTGAATAAAGACGGATGCTACCTTGCTATTAGTTTTCCTGTTGCTTACAGGTACAAAAGTTTTATTAGCCGCTTCAGAAGCTGCGGTACGGGTAAAGAATAATAAAGCAGTTTTGTTAACCAAATCTTTCCTTTTAATAAAGTAAATTAACTACGTAAAAGCAGGGGAAAAGGTTCACCTGAAGTTTTAAAATCCTTAGGATTAGTGCAACATCTTTATAACTGGTAACGAAATTAAATTTCTTCAACCGGGTTTTTTGAGGCGAATATGACATTCATTCGTTATTGTAACAAAAGATAACAGGATGGTTACTAATGGAGTAAATTAAAGTCAACTTACTTCAAAAACCCTATTAATACACTTTCTTGCCTTTATATAGAAACTGCCCCCAAAGAAAGTTGTAGGCGTGAACATTAGGTGTTTTTTTATTAGAACCGTTGTACACCTCGTGCCCCTGGTTAACCCACTCGAAAATGCCGCCATATAGATTGCTGACATTCTTATAACCATCATTAATTAATTTCTCCGCAATATTTTCACTTCGTTTGCCAACAGAACAATAGACAACTATTGGCTTATCCTTTGAAATGTTTTTTAAAACCACCGGCTTAAATTTTTTATACCCTACATACATTGCTCCGGGTAAATGACTAACAGCATATTCGTCGTTCTCCCGTGCATCTAAAAAAATGTAAGAATTATATAAAGCTGCAGCATTGTCGACAGAAATTTCAGGCACTTTATGAAGGAGTAACCGCTTTAGCACAAAGGCAAAAGATTTGCTTTTTACTTGTGCTTTAGCCCTAAAAACGGGAAAAAGAAAAGCAGGTATGATTGAGAATATTAAGAGGATGTTTTTCATTCGATACAAATTAAAAGGACCATCTTTTGTAATCTACCTAAAATCAATATTTAAAACAGGATAGCTTTACTGGTTAAAGCCTACAATTTCAATAAAAGTTTGTTCAACTACTGTACCTGACAACAAAAAATTGGATAACAAATAAGGTGTTGGGTATTTCCTAATGATTTTATAAAAGAACAAAAACTGCTATATCTTTTAGGTTTTAGCAGGCTTTACTTTAAAAGAGCAAGATACCCTTATAATTTAACCTTTACTCCATATGTTTGTAAGCCATAAAAAGCCTCACATAACACATTTAATAAAACTTCTAATTGCGCTATATTGATTCTAAAATATTACATAAGCTTAGCAGAATATTAATAAAAACAATAAGCTCAGGGTTAGACAGGCATCTAAAGAGCCTTATATATTGTTGGTTTTTTTCTATAGGCTGCTACGGTTTTAGTTTCAGCGGACAAATAAAATTTCTCTGTTGTGTAAGATGCCGAGGCTGTTAAATAACTGGTTCAAGAACTAAAACATTAAAGGTGATGTTCTAAAAAGCGTTGTCGGCTTTTTCAATTAAAAGATATAGCCTTGAGTTTTAACCATAAATAATATGTGCGTATATTAGAAGATTGATTAATTAACTATTTCTATTCTAATTTTAAATTCTTATCAACAACTATCATGAAAATTGCAGTATGCGGCAAAGGCGGTGTGGGAAAAACTACAATTAGCGGTTTACTATGTCGCGCCTTAGGCAGTAAAGGTATTCCTGTATTGGCTATTGACGGTGATCCTAATCCTAACCTGGCACTCACCCTTGGTGTTGATCCCAAAGCTTCTATGCCTAAAGCCCTCACTTCCAAACTGCTTGAGGTGTACGAAAAAGAAGACGGGAAAAAATATGCGAAACTCAAAGTTCCTTTAAGTGAAGTAATGGACACTTATGGCATAAAAACAAATGATAATGTTACTTTAATAGCAGTTGGTCAGCCGGAGCATGCAGCAACCGGTTGTATGTGCGGCATTCACACTACTGTAAGAGAAATTATTCATACCGCCCTTGAAGAAAGCGAACAGGTAACTTTATTAGACCTGGAAGCATCGTTGGAACAGATGAAACGCGGTACTTCAAAGTATGTGGATGTTTTGTTGTGTGTTGTAGAGCCGTATTATCGTTCGATGGAAGCTGTGGCCCGTTTTCAACGACTCGGGAAGGAACTTGAGATAAAAAGTATTGTAGCGGTAGCTAATAAGGTAAAAAATCCTGAAGATGAAGAGGCCATACGTCAGTTTTGTGCTCAAACTGATCTGCCTGTAATTGCCGTTATCCCTTATGATGCTACCATTGCAGAAGCTGATAAAAGCGGCTCTTTAAATATGGATGAGATAGACCATTCGTCGGCTTTAAAAGCTATAAATGCTTTAGCAGAGGACTTGATGGGAAGTGTTAAGGCATAAAAAAAGGGAATGATCGGTAGAACATTCCCCTTCTAATCTTTCTCAGCCATTATTTATTTGCTACAGCTAATTGCTGTGACTTATTAAAAAAGTCACTCTTTAGGGCAGAATTAAACTTAACATTTGAAATCAGGTATTCTTCTAAAATCTTTCCATTGCTTCGGTAATACTTATTGGAATGACTTAGCACAATATTCCCTTCTTTTTTAAAATCTGACAAGAAAATTTCCTCGGGCTGAACATTGCTTTTCAGTGAAGGATAATGTTCAATTTTTCTAATTAACTTATTAGAAGGGTCAACATAAAAGACCCAACGGTCGTGACCTACTTTGGGATCAAACGTTACATCCAAAAGCTGCACCGTTTCACCATTTAAAGTTGCGGTTCCGGCATTGCGTGGTTTTACTCCGTAATCAGTTAATTTGAAAGGAAACGACATACGGTACAAGGCCATTTCACTGGCACACAGTGGTGAGCAATGTTCATCATCGCACATAAACTCCATATCTTTTGCAATTTTTACCGGGTTCACTTCATTATCTTTTAAGAAGGCATAGTAACCTCCCTTATCATGACCCACCACAACCTGATCACCTTCCTTTGTTTTGGATTTTATTAAAAGCTGGTGCCCGTCTTTATTGTTTCTAAAAAAGAAAGTTTCTTCTGATTGTTTCAGGATCTTTCCATTTTCATCGTATAACCTGTGAGTACGAACAAAGCTTCCATCCTGTATACTTTTCCAATTTTCCATTCCTCCGGTAGCCCTAATCATTTCAGTAACTATCCGTTCTCCCGAAGGAGGTTTCACGTATTGCCACCAAATAAAAAAAACTACTCCAAATGCTAAGAGAAGAATTCCTAAGAAGCTGTCTAAAATTAGTAAGAATTGATATTTGATGTGGATAAGAGTGTAGGATAATATTACTTATAAAGAAGCTATCACTTACAGCAAAGAAGTTGTACTAATTGTGAATTATCAAAAAACTCAATTAGTATGACAAATTATCCAACCAATGTAAGCGATAGCAGCTGGCAAATTATAATAAAATATCTGGATACAGAACGAAACAGGAAATATGATTTAAGGGAAATTGTAAATGCGATTTTGTATTTAG
>MWYU01000716.1 GCA_002050375.1 Chitinophagales bacterium 62-2 | reverse complement strand
ATTGACCTCGGGCCGGAAGGTGGTGCAGGCGGAGGTAAGATTTTATTTGAAGGCCTGCCTGAAGACCTGGTTAAAGTTAAGGTAAGCCATACAGGAAAGTACCTGGCACCAGAACTAAATTATAAGTAATAACGGCAAATCTTGATGCATTGTATAAAAGAAAGAGACCTCGAATGGAGGCCTCTTTCACGTATAATTAAAGTTAGTATTTAAAATCCGCTTACATTCAAACGTCCACCTGTTACGCACTTACCGGTTAAGGAACCTGTAGGAACTGCACTATTTAAAATTGCCGCCTTTATTGTTGCAGCAGTTGCACCAGGATTACTGGCAGCATATAAAGCTGCTCCGCCTGTAACATGAGGTGTAGCCATGGATGTTCCGCTATAAGAAGAATAAGTATTAAATGCTGTAGTAGACCATATTCCTGAACCTGGTGCACCAATGTCTACTTGTGTAGCACCATAATTTGAAAAGCTGGAAAGAGCGCCGGTAGAAGTAATAGAAGCTACTGCAATAACATTTGCATTAGGATAATTGGAAGGATAATTGGCAGTAGCATCGTTATCGGAACTATTATTTCCTGCTGCTGCAATAAATAAAATATTTGCTGTGTTCGCTCTTTCAATAGCATCCTGTAATGCTGTTGAAAAGCCGCCACCGCCCCAGGAATTATTAGTAGCTGGAATATTTATACCATGTCTTTTTCTTAGATCGGTAAAATAATCAACAGCTTTGATTGCGTTTGCAAGACTGCCTCCTCTTCTTCCTAAAAATTTTCCTGAAATCAATGTTACGTTCCAATTAACTCCTGCCACACCGGCCCCATTACTTTCTGCGCCAATTGTACCAGACACATGCGTTCCATGATCATCCACGCTTCCTCTTGTACCACCATCATATATGGTATTGTTATTTCCATCAAAATCCCAACCATGAATGTCATCAATATAGCCATTACCGTCATTATCAATACCATCAACTTTATCATATGGATTAGTCCAGATGTTTGCATCTAATTCAGGATGAGTAAACTGAATTCCTTCATCAATTACCCCTACATAAACAGTAGATGAACCAATAGTTCCTTTAGCCCATGCTTCAGCGGCTTGACTACCATATTGATTAGCGGGCAAAGAAGCATCTCCATACATACCCCACAAAGATCCATTAGTAAAATAAGGATCAGTTGAAGCGGCACCATGAGTGTAAATATAATTAGGCTCAGCATATTCTACTTCCTCACCTTTAGCTCTGCTGATAGCTTCTAATGCATTTAAAGAAGTGTGTAATAGATAGACCCCTTCATCACCCAAACGTTCCATCGCTTTAGTTAAGATGTGTTCCTTTACATTTCCGCTAATTCTTGCCAATGCATTTGCCCTGCCTCTTTCGGATGTTCCTTTTTTAAACTTCACCAAAAGTTCGTTTGGTTCAAAATTCTCGCCAGCGACTCCCTGACCATTATTGCCAGCTTGTTGTGCTGCATTAATTTCAGCCAATTCCTGGTTAGAGTTAAGATCTTTTTTACATGATGTAAAAATGGCAATAGATAAAATGCCAAGGAGTACATAATTTTTTCTCATGATGCTACTTTAGATGTTATTATAATAGAATTGAATTATAAATATATTATAAATTTAGGCACAAAAAAATTATATGAAAGTAAAATGAGGTATCGGGTTAACCATTAGCATCATAAAAAAGGCAGCAAACTAAAAAGTTGCTGCCCTTTTTTATAAAACCTTAATTCTATTTAAATATTACCAGTTGATCTGTTCGTATCATTCGATGTATTTCTTACATCATCTTTGGTAAGATTTTCAACGTCTACTTCGGTATTTCTTACTGTCTCTTTTATTGTTTCAGTTCTTTCTTCCACTTCTTTATTAAGACTTACCTCTTCTACCACCCGAGCCTGCTTGTTTACCACAGGTACTTCAGAACGCTCGACCATTTCTATGTCTTTTTCTTCAAAATTGCCGAACTCTGAAGCAGATGCCGGCCTGTCAACAGGAGTCCTTTCTACATTCACACGTTCTTGTCTTAATCGCACAGACTCTTCTACCGGACGTTCTACAATTCTGCTGCGAAGTCGGGCTCCCCCTGATTGAACTTCACGCTTTCCAATTTCTATATCTTCTTTAATAACCTGAACCTTTTGTGTCTCATCATTAGTTGTTCTATCGCTCGTGCCAGTATAATCACCTGTAACACCGCTTCTTGTTCTGTCTGTATCAGTATAATCAGCATCTCCTCCAGTCACTGCTGCGGCGCCCCCGGCCATACCCGTAACGCCTGCATTGGCCATTGTGCCTGTAGTGCCAGTTCCTAAATTATTGCTGCTGCCAGAAGTATTACCGTACCCATATTCAGAAGCACGTTCGTTTACATCAACTGCACCATTGTCATCAAGGATATCTGCTGCGTCCTCAGCTTCGTCACTTGACTGAGCATGAACAGTAACAATGCATTTTGCACTTGAAGCAACCTTTGAATACCGGTTCGCATCATCATCGTCATCTCCAAATAGGTTTTTGAAAAATCTTGTAATAGCATTATCATCATGATCATCATCACGGTTTGTACTGCCAGATCCTGATGACGAATAAGATGAACTGCTACTGCTGCTTTGGTCAGATACATCTATTCTATCTCTCGATATTCCACTGCTTACCAGTTTTTCTACTGCTTGCTGGGCCTCTGTAGAATCATCGAACATACCTATCACTGTTTGTGCCATAATAGCCTCCTTGTTTTGTTTTAATTAAAGAATAAAAATGAAATTTATTTATAAAGTATTACTTGAGTTATTCGTTTCGGTGCGTACAACGTTTACCTCTTCGGTACGTACAACTACGCGCCGGGTTTCTGTTTTGTCATACTTATATTTTGCTACATGTATTTCTTCAACAAGCATTATACGTTTCTCTATTACCGCAACTTCTTTAAGTACAGGAATGATCATTATATCTCCTTCATATCGTACTGCTGCAGGCGCCGTGTCAACCAGTTGATTTTTCTGAACTCTCTTTACTACAATCTCTTCTTCTATCAATGGAACATCGTAAGATTCTACAGTTTCGTTCACTCTTTTCGATAACCTGACCTTAGCCTTTTCGATAACTTTTTTACTTACTTCTACATGTTCTTTGATCACAGGGATTCGTCCAGAACTTTCTTCTTTAATCTCTTCCTGCAAAGAGGCGAAATCATTTCTTTCGATGTTATCCCCGATGTTATCCGCGCTATTCATAATAGGTTTAATAAATGAAAAAGCATGCCACCTTATAATGTTTTAAATTACTTGCACCTTGTTTGAATACAAAAGAAAGCCTTTAATAAAACTGTAGACATATTAAGACACTTTTGAAAACAAAAATCTGGGATAAAGGTGGAACATTAATTGATTAAAGTATCACAGTCTCAGGGCAAGTATTTCAGAAATTTATTCTCCTGTTTCTTTAGGCATACTCTAAATCTTAACCCTGATTATTCATCCTTTAAATGTAATTTCCCGGTTCATAGGTGCCGTTTTCAGAGCTTCATTCCAACTTAAGATCGCTGAAATTTGCGTTTCTTTAATTCTTAATCCTTTTGCTTTGAACCTGCAATTCGCTGAATTTAAAAAACAAATAACACATCCCCTTAAATCCAGGATGTTTATGTTATTTAAAATACCTGCTGCTTTTATTGCCGGATTAAAAGTGGAAAGTGTTACAAGCGAAGCTGCTTCGGTGAGTGTAAAAAAGAAATGGATAAATCAAAATCCTTTTCGTTCAATCTACTTTGCAGTGTTATCTATGGCAGCCGAAATGAGCACTGGCATTTTATGCATGGGCGCTTCGTATAAACGTAATCCCGCAGTTAGCATGCTTATTATTAAGATTGAAGGAACGTTTTTAAAAAAAGCTACCGGAAAAGTTACGTTTACCTGCAACGATGGAATTATAGCAAACGAAGCAGTTGAAAGGGCAATGACCACCGGCGAAGGCGTAACGGTAAAATGCGCCTCTACCGGAATAAATGAGCAGGGAGAGATTATTGCAGAGTTTTTCTGTACCTGGAGCTTTAAAACCAAAACTAAAACTTAATTTTTCTATGCAAATATCTTTTCACGGGGCAGCACGAACAGTTACCGGATCAAAGCACTTGCTTACACTTAATAACGGCAGGAAGTTACTTTTAGATTGCGGCATGTTTCAGGGAATGGGTGCACAAACTGATGAGCTTAACCGTAATTTTGGTTTTAATCCACGAGAGGTTGATTACTTAATTCTGTCTCATGCCCATATCGATCATAGCGGCTTAATACCTCTGTTAGTAAAGCAGGGCTTTAATGGTAAAATATTTTGCACCCCTGCCACTAAAGACCTTGCTACAATTCTACTGGAAGACAGCGCAGTTATACAGCAGGAGGACACAAAATTTTCAAACAAGAAGAGGAGCAAAAAAGGATTGCCTTTGCTTGAAGCGCTGTATGATATACAAGATGCAACAGCAGCTATAAAATTGTTTACAGAAGCCGACTACGGCAACTGGTTTACGATAGAAGATGGCATTGAGGTTTTATTTACCGATGCAGGTCATATTATTGGAAGCGCTGCTGTGAGTTTGCGCATAAAGGAACAGGGGCAAACAATCCATATAACTTTTAGTGGAGATGTAGGCCGGTACCGTGATGTAATTCTTCGCTCACCTGAAAATTTTCCTCAAGCAGATTATATATTACTTGAAAGTACTTATGGAAATTCTTTACATAAGGATGTGCATGAAACAAAAGAAGGATTATTAAACTGGATAACAAAAACGTGTTTACAAAAAAGAGGCAAGCTTATTATTCCGGCTTTTAGCGTTGGTCGTACGCAGGAAATATTATATGCCTTAAACCAGTTGGAAAATGAGCACCGGCTTCCACAGCTTACCTATTTTGTTGACAGCCCTTTAAGTCGCGAAGCTACTGAGGTTGTAAAAAGCCATCCGGAGAATTTCAATCAAGAGTTACAGCAGGTTTTGCTGCATGATAAAGATCCCTTCAATTTTTATGGGTTACAGTACATAAAGACTTCTGATGAAAGTAAACAGATTAACTTCTATAATCAACCTTGCGTAATAATTTCTGCAAGCGGCATGGCTGATGCAGGACGTGTAAAGCATCACATAAAAAACAATATCTCAAACCAGGCAAATACTATTTTGATGGTCGGTTATTGCGAACCTGCATCGTTAGGCGCAAGACTAATGCGTGGCGAAAAAGAAGTAAGAATATTTGGCGAAGAATATGATGTTGTTGCCGAAGTTGGTTCTATAAAAAGTATGAGCGCTCACGGAGATTATGAAGACCTTATACAATTTATATCAAACCAGGATAAAAGGTTTCTAAAAAAGATATTCCTTGTTCATGGAGAATATGATGTTCAGTCCGACTTTGCCGAACGGCTAAGAAGTATAGGATATACGGTTGAAATTCCGGGTATGCATGCTGCGGAAATGCTTGGCTAAAAAAAGATAATATTAAATTGAACAAGCCTCGCGAAATACTGTTCTTATCATTCATATAATAAGCACCGCAGCAACAAAAGACCTTGCCGAAATTTTATTGCACGGAGGCCGAGAAGGTTAAAAAAATATTTCTAGTACATGGCGAATATTTAGCCCAGCAGGAGCTTGCAACCCGCCTGCAAAGAAAAGGTTTTGAAAAGGTAGAAATGCCTGCAATGAACCAGGAAATAGAATTGGTTTAGTAAGTTTGCTTATGGAGATTCCGTGGAACGACATAATAAAAATCTTAGTTGCCTTTGCAGCAGGAACATTGCTGGGAATAGAACGTGAATACCGTGACAAGCCCGCCGGTCTTCGTACGATTATTTTAATAACTGTTGGCTCTGCATTATTCTCATTGCTGAACCTTACCATGGATACTCAGTCGCGCGACCGTATAGCAAGTAATGTTGTTACCGGGGTAGGTTTTGTAGGCGCCGGAGTAATTTTTAAAGAAGGTATGAATGTAAAAGGCCTTACCTCTGCAGCAACAATCTGGGTGGCTGCCGCCATTGGTATGGCTATTGGTTTTGGCAATTATTGGCTTGGCTGTGCAACTTTATTTCTAACACTAATAGTGCTTACGTTTCTTCCTAAATTTGAGCAAATGTTAGATGCAAAGTTTGTAGCCAAAGATTTTAAATTATGTTTTGATAAGGATATTTACTCTGTTGATAAATTAGAAGACGAATTTGCATCCTTTAAAATTTCATTTACAAGATTTCGCCTTTCTAAAGATGAAAATGAACTAACTGCAGAATACCGCTTGAAATTGTCGAAAGAGCAGTACAAGAGTATATTCGAGTTCCTGGTGAATAATAAACAAATAAAGAATTTTCAGGAGATGTAAAAGAGTTTTGTAAAATCTTCCTTTACTATTTTAGTATCTTTTGTGATCCGGCTATATATTGAGCACGAATATTTATGAGCATTTGAACTTCGAATAATACTCACACCTAATTATAAAGGTTTTTATTATATTGTTACCAATTTCGCTTTCCACCATAAAACCCCTGCATATGCTCACCCCCATAAAACACATTGTTGTTGCTGATGATGACAGAGATGACCTTGATTTTTTTACAGACGCTATAAAAGATAATTGTCCTGACATTAGAGTAACGGTGGCTGAAGATGGAAGCGAATTACTTTATATGCTCAACAAAATTTCATTGCCTGATATAATTGTTCTCGACTTAAATATGCCACGTATTAGCGGTAAAGATTGTTTAATAGCGCTGCGTAAAGATGGCAAGTATGAAAAGGTTTCTATAGTCATCTATTCTACTTCGAGTAACTTAAAGGACATCGAAGAGTGCCTGCATTATGGGGCTAATCATTACATTACAAAACCAAGTTCGATGCATGCAATTTCCACCCTGGTAAAGAAACTTTGTAATGGAGAAATGGAATTATACCCGAAGGAATTTAAATATAATTAACCACTTTTCTGTTATTCTTATTTGTTATCTTTTAATCGCATTCAAAACTTCAAAGAGTAAATTAACAAGAGGAATCGAGGCGTTTGAATCTTATGCTTAGATAAACGCAATCCAAAATTTTACTCCCTTTTCCCAAATCTGTTAAGCCTCATGTTGAAGCTTAACAGTAAGTAGCGTGTAATTACATTAGTTCTGCTGTCAGTAATAGAATTTTCTGAAATGTAACGGGCAGGAGAAATTCCCTGGTTCAAAATGTCGTTGAACTGAAGCCGTAAATTTGCTGTTTTCCTTTTAAACATATTGAGGTTCGCATGGGCATTAATGTAAAGGGGATTGTTAGAGATTGAACTGTAATATCCACTATTGATCTGCTTACTTACATCGTAACCAATGCCAAAGGTCTTTGATAAAAAGATTGAATTGGCAAGGGTAAATTGCCAGGTAACAATATTCGTGGTCCTGTTTTGAAGTGTATAGCGACTTTGATAGTTCGAGTATTGCACTCCCGAAGAAAAGTCCATCCATTTCAGGTTCATCCCCATGTTTAAAGTTTGCGATATATTCAAACTTGAACGATAATTTTTTACATTGTCAGCATAAGAAATATTTTTTGCTTTGCTTACCCTGCCGTTAATGTTCACATTAAGTTTTCTGTTGAATAATGGCTGCGATAAATTGTAGCTCGCTCCTAAATTATAAGCTCCGTTAGCACTTTTAAAATGTGTTTCCTGTTTTAAACTTCCTAATACAGAGTCCCGTATCAGCAGCACATTAGCTACTACCTGATTTTTAACAGCGGAACCATTAAACGCTAACATAAACATTGCGCCCTTATCAGAGTAACGATTATTATACGAGAAATTGTACTGATGATTGAACGAGGGCTTCAAATCGGGATTTCCTACTATTATGTTCTGCAAATTTCTGCTGTCGGCTACGGGTTGTAACTGGTTAATATTTGGCGCTGAGCTTTGACCATTATAACCCATATTAAGTGAACTTTTTTTAGACAGAGTTACACTAAGGTGGGCAGTTGGTGAAAAGTTTAGACTGCTGTAATGTATACTTTCTTTACGCCCTGTATACTCACCCTTTGTACTGTTTGGCTGGGCGTTTATGCCCGCACTGTAATTTAATTTTTTGGATGTATAACGATAACTAAGGTTGATGCGATGATTTGAGAAGGCGTATTGCGAAATGTTGCTTAGTGAGTCTATATAATCATATTTACCGGGGCTTCTGCTAACATTGGTAAGCAAACTGTTATCGGTAAGGCTCGAATTATAACTGTATGATACATCAAGTCGTTTCCTTTCGCTCAGGGGTTCGCTATAGTTTATGTTCATACCAATAATGCGACCACTGTTGTGTGTAAGAACCAGTCTTTCCAATAAAGAGTCTTTAACCATTGCCGATGTACCTGCATCGTAGTACACCACATGATCTTTTATTTGCTGCTCATTGTCGCTTTTTGAACCGTTAAGGTTAATCCCTGCTGACAATAATCTTCCCAACTTTTTAAACCGGTGACCAAAAAAGGCTGTTGCAAAAATATTAGGGCTGGTTTGTTGTGAGTAATTAACGTTCTGTAAATCCTGCATCAGTGCACCTGTTTGATTTGATATGGAAGCCGAGTTGTTAGTTCCGTCGTTATAATTAATACCGCCGTTTATGGTCAGGTAAGTGGCACGGGCTATTTCGTAGTGCATCCCCAGGTTAAGGTTATGTCCTTTATTTTTACTACTGGCTGTATTGCTGGTGTTGGTATAAATAGTGCCAAAAGGATAAATGGTTTCGCGGTAAAGATTACCGGTACTATTTCTTTGGTTAGAGCTATAGTTGTAATCGGCATTCACTACAATCTTCTTACTCCAGTTATCGCGGTAGCTTAGAGCAGCGCCGCTGCTTGTGCTTACAAGGTTATTATTATTGGCATTATTAAGATTAATATTTGCAGAAATTTGTTTATTGTCGCGCCAAACATTTGCGCCTCCGTTTAAGCCGTAAGTTCCACTTGTTGCTGCTCTTGCTCCTGCGTTTCCAAAAATGCCTTTGTTCATTCCGGGTTTCGTTACCAGGTTAAGCATTTTCTTTGGTTCACCTTTTTTTATACCTGTAAATTCAGCCTCCTCCCCATAATCTTCTATCACCTGCAGTTTGCTGATAATATTAGCAGGAAGTTGCTTTATAAAAGTGGTAACATCATTTGTAAAAAAATCTTTTCCGTTAACCCGCAGTCTGGTCATCTCCTTACCCTGCGCTTTTACATTTCCATCCTTATCAACTTCTATTCCCGGAAGTTGTTTCAAAAGTTCCTCCACCATGTCACCTTCTCTTACAAGATATGCCCTTGCATCATATTCAACGGTGTCTTGTTTTACTGTAACAGGTACAATAACCGATTTAACCACTACATCTTCTAACTGATGCAGTTCCGGTTTCATGATTACCGGTTCAATCTCCATCATTGTCTGATCTTGTTTAAATTGATAGTTACCGCTGTACAAGCTGTAGCCAACCGATGTAATAACCAAACTAAAACTGCCTGTTTTAACACCTTTAAAAGTGTAACGGCCATCTATGTTGCTGATTGTATAAAAAGTATCCTTTCCTGCTGCAAGTTGCAGATTAGCTCCGTGTATAACTGTTCCGCTGCTATCCTTAAGCAAGCCGCTCACTGCACGGGCAGTTTGAGCATTTGCCTTATTAAATGCAAATAAATTAAACACAATCATTAAAACAGCAAACTCTCTCATCATAATAAAATGCCATACAATATAAGTTTAATTTTAATAAATAATTGGGGGTGGAAGAATTTTTGATGGGGAAGGGGAATACAAATTTTGACTCTATAATTTAATTAAGAACAATGAAACTGCAAACATCTCCTCAACGGGGATTAAAGGATATAGAATACCTCGCTAAGCTGATGGACAACCAGTTTAAAGTACCCGGAACTAATCTTCGCTTTGGGCTCGATGCGATAATTGGCCTTATTCCGGGCATTGGAGATTTGTCAACATTTGCCGTATCAGGTTATATGTTATTGATAATGGCAAAGAACGGAGCAAGTGGTTTTTTACTGGCCCGTATGATTCTAAACGTGTTAATTGATACTATATTAGGCATGATACCTTTTATAGGCGATATATTTGACTTTGCTTTTAAAGCAAATATCCGGAACCTGAAATTAATGCACCAGCATTATGCCGAGGGCAGACATAGGGGCAGCGCATGGAAAATTATTCTCCCTATATTAACTGTATTGTTGGCAATAGTAATTGGCGCTATATGGGTTACTTACAAACTTTTTGCAGGTATATTTAACTAAGGTAAGGGTTGTGAGATGTGTTGATGGATGAGGTATGAGGTTGGAGGTATGAGGTATGATGTGGGACTTATGATGTGGGAGGTCTGATGTTGGAGAGTGAGGTTGGGTGTTAGAATTCTAATGTGTAATGTTCCGATGTCTGACTTCTGACCTCTGATATCTCTCTAATATTTAACCCGTAAAAAAAGTATTGATGTTACTAAGTTTATTTAAATGGTTAAGTGTTTCTGCAGTTGTGTTTCTGCATCCATACTATATAAGTATGACCGATATTAACTATAACAATAAATCAAAATCTCTTGAGGTAAGCATTCGGATTTTCACTGACGATTTTGAGAAGGTGATGCGAAAGAACTGCAATTGCAAAGTTGACCTACTGAAACCAGAGAACAAAAAAGCAATGGGCATATTAATTAATCAGTATATACAGGAGCACCTTCAGTTAAAAGTGAACGGTCAAACAAAAACATTAGAATTTGCCGGCTATCAACAGGAAGAAGAAAGTACCTGGAATTACTTTCAGGTTAAAGACATACAGCAGGTGAAAAAAATAGAGATCAATAATTCTTTATTGCACGATTTTAGGGAGGAGCAGATAAATATGCTGCACATTAATATTAACGGTAAAGAGCAATCGGATAAACTTAATTATCCTAACAAATTGTTTAGCATGAGTTTTTAACGCAGAAGCTAAACAGAAAACATTTAACGCAAAAAGAAATTACTCGTCCATTTCCGTTCTTATTTCTTCGGAAATAGTAAGTAAAATTTTGTCAATACGGTTTCCGTCCATGTCTATAATTTCGAAATCAAAACCCTTCCAATGTAATTTATCGCCGGCCTGGGGTATACTTTGTAACTGGTGCAAAATAAAACCGGCAAGGGTGTTAAAGTTCTGGTCGCCTTCCTTTACATATTCTGTTTTATCGAAGCGACTTAAGAAGTCGTAAAAGGGTATTTGTGCGTCGGTAAGGTAAGTACCATCTTCGCGTTCAAGAATTTCATAATCATCTTCATAGGTAGGAGCCATATCTCCCACAATTGCTTCTAAAATATCATTCAAAGTCATCATACCTTCCACACTGCCGTATTCATCTACAATAAAGCAACTATTGGTTTGACTGTTCTTAAACTTTTCAAGTACCTGATAAACCGTATTGTTTTCAGGAACAAACAGACCCGGTTTCATTATATCAGTTAAAACAGTATCATCGGTTGCCAGCAAGATATCTTTGATGGTAACTATCCCTTTAATATTGTCAATTACTCCATCGCACAAAGGGTATGTGTTGTGGATCACGTCTTTCATCTTCTCTTTTACATCGGTTACTCTTGCATTTGTATCCATCCAGATAATATCGCTACGATGCGTCATTAACGAAGTAATGTTTCTATCACCCAAATGGAAAACCCTTTCAATAATTTCCTGTTCGGTTTCTTCTATATCGCCGTGTTCTGTTCCCTCGCTGATCATTGCTTTTATCTCATCTTCAGTTACAGCACTTTCATTCTTGCGAATCCCAAAAAAAGTTACCACTAAATTTGTGCTTTTTGTTAACAGCCAGATAAAAGGGTAAGTTATTGTGGTTATCCACCCCATTGGTTTGGCAACAACTTTTGCAATTGCTTCAGGCTTTGAGAGCCCTAGCCGTTTTGGAACCAATTCACCAATTACTAAAGATAAATAGGTAATAAAAATTACTGTTATGGCAGTGGCAATGCCCTTGGAATAAGGTTGCAAATCAGGAAACCCATTTAAGAAATTGACAATATAACCCGTTAGGTTTTCCCCTGAATAGATACCGGTTAAAATTCCGATAAGTGTTATGCCTATTTGAACAGTTGATAAAAAAGTGTCGGGATGGTTAGCGAGTTGAAGCGCTTTCTTTGCTAAGTCGTCTCCTTTATTAGCCTGTACCTCCAGTTTGCTTTTGCGGGAAGACAACAATGCAATCTCAGCCATCGAAAAAAGCCCGTTAAGAATCATTAAACCCAGGATAATAAAAATCTCAGTCATTTTATTTAATTGCCGCAAAGCTATGTAATATCAGTATGTTTTAGACACAGGATTAAAAACCAGTTGAGCCCGATTTTGTACCTGTTTTATTTAACCTATTCTATATCTTGCGCCCTCACTATGACTGATTTTAAAAAAGTTGCTATTGTTGGGGCGGGCCCTGCAGGATTAACAGCTGCTTACCTTTTATGTAAGGCAAAACATAAAGTAGTTGTTTTTGAAAAAGACCCCACATACGTTGGCGGCATCTCGCGAACCGAATCTTATAAAGGTTACCATTTTGATATAGGAGGGCACCGGTTTTTCTCAAAATCGAGGCAAGTGGAAGACTTTTGGACCGAGATACTTGGAAATGATATGCTTGAACGGCCGCGCAGTTCCCGAATTTTCTATAACAAAAAATTCTTCTCTTACCCTCTTAAGGCAATGGAGGCGTTGCAGAAACTGGGGATTATAGAATCGGGTTTGTGTGTAGCAAGCTATCTTAAAGCAAAGCTATCTCCTGTTAAAAACCCTCAGAATTTTGAAGACTGGGTAACTAATCAATTTGGAAAAAGACTATTTAATATTTTTTTCAAAACATATACCGAAAAGGTCTGGGGCATTCCATGTAAAGAAATTTCTGCCGATTGGGCAGCACAGCGCATTAAAGGATTATCACTGTCATCTGCAATAAAAAATGCATTAATCAAGCCAAAGAATACCAGTAAGGATAACGTAATTAAAACACTTATCGATACATTCCGTTATCCCAAATATGGCCCCGGCATGATGTGGGAAGTTTGTACAAAGAAAATAAAAGAGATGGGTGGCGAGGTTCGTATGAATACCCCCGTAACCGGTCTTAATTATGGAGATAAATGGTATGTACAATTGCGGGATGCTTATGAAGAAACAGGCTTCGATTATGTAATTTCTTCGGCACCGATCAAAGATATTATCCCTAATATTTATCCGGCACTTTCTGCTAAGGGAATTAAAGCATCGCAGCAGTTGGCGTACCGCGATTTTATAACTGTAGTTCTTATTTTAAAGGACAAAAACCTTTTTCAGGATAACTGGATTTACATACACGATCCTTCTGTAAAAGTGGGAAGGGTTCAGAATTTTAAATCATGGAGCCCATATATGGTGCCTGATGCATCCATGGCTTGTTATGGTCTCGAATACTTTTGCTTTGAGGGCGACGGCATGTGGACAAGCAGTGATAAGGATTTGATAGAGTTAGGAAAAAAGGAGTTAGAGCAAATTGGCCTTGGTAAAGCTACAGAGGTAACAGATGGATATGTCGTTCGCCAGCCTAAAGCTTATCCGGTTTACAATAACACGTATAAGGATAACATTGAGATTGTTCGGAACTCGCTCAAATCATACCCCGGCTTATATCTTGTTGGCAGAAATGGTATGCATAAATACAACAACCAGGATCATAGCATGATGACTGCTATGCTTGCATCAGAAAATATAAATGCAGGCAAAGAGTTATATGACCTTTGGAATGTAAACCAGGACGCAGAATACCACGAGCATGGCGAAAGAGGTGTTGAAGAAGGAGGCCGGCTGATTCCACAGAAATTGGATTAATCCAATTTTGCAAGCACGTATTTTTGTAATTGGCCCTCCCTTTTTTTGGGATTTAAAAAACGCAGGCTTAACATAGAAATATGATAGTCTCCTCCCTGCTGCAACACGGTAACTTTAAAGCCTGCACTGTCAATTGCCGTTAAGTTATTTCGGTCGGTTAATATTATATCTCCTTTCTTCATTTGTTGTAAACTATCAAGGTGGGCGAAAACTGACTGACCATAAAAGTGAAAGCTCCTTCCTTCAGGGAAATCGTATATAAAAACTTTGCTTGTGGGAAGATGATTCTTTGTAATAAACCTCCCTGCAACGCTGCCTGCCTGGTATTGTAAAAGTGCAGGATAAAAAGCAGTATTAAGAAATAAGTTTATACCCATAATAGTAAAAGCCCCCAGGAGAAGTATGCGCGGGAGGGGTAGCTTTTTTGCAAACAGCATAACTATAAATGCTGCAAAAAACAATAATGAAATTAGTGCTGCTGTTTTTGTTAATTGAACAAATGGCCACCAAAGCAAAACGATCAGTGCTATCCACAACAAACCGAATAAAATTTTATGAATAATAGAAAGGATATTTTGAAGTTTAGGATAGCTGTTCTCAAATAATAAGGTATATAAAAATTTAGCTGTAATAATAGCAGCAAACGGAAAGGCAATAAAAATGTAATGAGGTAATTGCGCCTGGCTGCTTCCTAATGCACAATATGTTATGATAAAGCCGCCTGTACTTATCCATTCCTGGTTATCTTGTATGTTAAATCTTTGTTTGATAAGTTGATAACCTTCGAGCAAAATCGCGGTTAAAAAGAAAATGATCCATGGCAAAAAAGACCACAGCATATTTTGCAGAAGAAATGAAAAACTGCCGTATTCCTTCCAGGTGCTTTCGCCGGTAATGCGGCCAAAGCTTTGCGTCCAATAAAAAAACCGAAGCCCGGATACATTGTTCTGGTTATATAGCACCTTTTCAGGATGCATGTCAAATTGCTGGTATAAACCATAACTCATTGGCAGCAGCAGTATGGCAATTATAATAATGCCTAAAATATATTCCCATCTTACAAAAGCTTTCCAGTCTCTTTTCAATATCCAATCGCTGCCTAAAGCAAACACAGGTACTATTAGGGCAAGGGGTCCTTTAGTCATCATTCCACCGGCAATAGCTATACATCCTAAGGTGAAGGAGATAAACTTTTTATTTTGCTTCCATTCAGCCAATTGCCATATACTACAAATCACCCAACCCATCAGCATGGTATCCGTTCTTACGTCGTGCAGTATAAGAAACATGGCCTGGCAGCTTGCGAGTATTAAAGCGGCAAGAAGCGCTACTTCTTTTTTATAATACAGCAGGGCTAAGCGGTACGTAGAATAAATAGCAAGCAAGGCAAAAATGAAAGAAGGAAGGCGGTAAGCGAAATGATTAATACCGAAAATCTTCATACTTAGGGCGCTTAGCCAAAATAGCATGGGGGGTTTATCGAGATAATCGCGGCCCAAATCGTACACCTGTAAGAAACTTTTGTTTGCCAGCATTTCGCGGCTTATCGAGGCGTATTGCGCTGCATCTACATCCATCAGGTCTATCTGCATGCCTAACAAATACACAAGGGTGCAAATACAAAGCATTAAAATGATGAGACGGGTGTTCATATTAAAAAGGTGCTGCAGCTAAGCCTGGTAATCCTATTTTTCTATTAAAAAATTTAGCAGTTGTATAGCCAATCAGGCTTCCTACAACAGCGCCTCCTATTACATCTGCAGGGTAATGAATGCCCACATACACCTGTGCATAGCTTACTATAGCTGCCCATATAAAAAATGCATATCTCCAATCTTTAAAATATTCTTTAAGGGTAACCGAAATGAAAACTGCCGCTCCAAAATGATTGGTGGCGTGAGAGGAAGTAAAGCTGCCCGCGGTGGAGCAGTTATTTATTAATAGGCGAACATATTGAGCAAAATAAGGATCGCGGCACGGACGGGGCCGACCAACCAGTTCCTTTATAATTTTGCTGCTTATTTGATCTGTTAACGTAAAAGTTAGTAAAATGAATAATATCCACAACCAGCCCTTAGAGCCAAAATTTAATAAAGCAAAAACCAGCAGAAACAGGTAAACCGGCATCCAAATATTTGCTTCGCGGCACAAAGGAAGTATGCTGTCAAAAAAAGAGTTCGTCCACGAGCTGTTTATATAAATAAATAACCGCTGGTCGCAAGTCTTCAGCCATAGCCATATATTTTCCATGTACTCGTATTTAATACTAAGAGTTATAGCAAGGCAACTTTTATTTGCTGCTTATTCAGTAAGCAACTTCGTCACCACTCAGTCTTTTTTAAAAGCCGGCAAGTTACGTTTATCCTGCTTCACAGCTTGATAATTGCCTGCCACTACAGGCGGCTGTAATATAATTTAAAGAATAAAGTTGCAGACTTTGATCAAAAACTGGTTGATGTTAAGTTGTCGCTCCTGCAGTTAATGTTCAACCTATCACCGCAGCAATAGATAATGTTTAGATAATATTAAAAGCATAATTGAGGCACAACCAAAAAGTATAACAAAGCAATTTAAAGTTCTACTTTTTAGTAGTAGAAGGTATGAGGCTGAGAATAATATGCTTAATAAAGACAGGACAGTAGTTATCTTCTAACGAATGATTTCTTCTCCGTGATAATCTTTACTTTTCTGTTGATGGAGGTACTGTGTAACTAAAACTAGGCTGAAATTTTAGTCCGGTTTATATTCGTCAGCTTTTTGAAGCTTCTATTATACGAGCTAAGTTCTCAGCAAATTTAATAACGCTGGGTTCGTTAAAAATACTATGGTGATCGCCTTCCAATTCCACTAATTCAATTCCTCCTTTTACATTGCCTGACCATCCCATCTGAGGATCTCTAAACCAAAAACCCATCCTTGATCCCTTGCCTTTAATTAAAATTACTTTGCCAGGATAGGGCTTAATGACATAATCGTTATTTTTTATCAATAGCATTTTTTCAAGAAACTTATTGAGTAGGTACGAATAACCTTTCTGAAAATAATCAGCTCTTTCTTTAGAAGGAAGTTCATATAATTTGTGTGATAAGCCTTTTACTTTTTTTCCATAGAAGCTGAAATAATTTTTTGGCACTTCGCCATTCTGTGTGTACAATTCTATTAAAGCCAGAACGGGTACCTTATCACCTTGGGCTATAAGTTGGTGCGCAATTTCAAAGGCAACTAAGCCACCGCCACAAAACCCTCCTAAAAGATAAGGACCTTTAGGCTGAACCTTTTTTATTTCCATAATGTAATGAGTAGCCAAGCTATCAATATTGTTAGCGGGGGAGCCATCCAGGCAATAGAAAGGTTGATTTTTGCCCAAGTAATCAGCTAATTTCTTATAAAGCCAAAAATCGCGTATTGCAAAAAAGGGAGTATTTGTTCCGGCAGTTTGAATAGGAATTAAATACTCTCCTTTTTTATTAATCGCTCGAGGATGCCTTGCCTCATTTATTATGTTTTCTGCTTAACTGTCTTCTATAACACTAACCAATTGACTAATGGTTTGATGAATAAATATATCCTTAGGCTTTTATAGCCCAGTTTCGCCTCGCTAACTATCTTCATAGCAAGAAGTGAGTAGCCTCTAAATTCGAAGAAGTTATCATTGATACCGACCTGTTCTACATTCAACAGATTTTGCCAAATGCAGACTAACCCTTTTTGTAATTCACTTAAGGGTGCTGTATAATTTTTACTCGATAGTCCTCTCTTATCAGGCTCCGGCAATGCTTTTTTATCAATCTTACCATTAGGAGTCCTAGGCAGTCTTTCCAACTTTACCTACAAGGATGGCATCATATACTCCGGCAACTTAGTTTTGACATAAGCTACAAGCAAGTCCCTGTAAATACCCCCTCCGGCACAATGTAGCCTACAAGTTGTTTATTACCGCTCTTATCTTCCCTTGCCTGCACTGCTGCCTGACGCACTCCTTTGTATTCCTGCAGCACACTTTCAATTTCACCTGGTTCAATGCGGTAACCATGGATTTTTACCTGATCATCTATCCTTCCTAAATACTCTATGTTACCGTCGGACAGCCAACGACCTAAGTCACCGGTTTTATACATCCGGGCTTCTGCCTCTTCACAAAAAAGATTATGTACAAACTTTTCTGCGGTTAGTTCTGCACAGTTTAAATAACCTCTTGCTAGTCCGGCTCCTCCAACGTAAATTTCTCCGGGAACATTGATAGAAAGCAAACTCCCTTGCGTATCCATAATGTATGCTTTGCGATTATTTAATGGACGGCCAATTGGAATAGGCCCGTCAATTTTTGTATTCGTGATAGTGTAGGTCAATGAAAAAGTGGTATTTTCTGTAGGTCCGTAGCCATTTATAACCTTAATATAGGGATAGGTATGTCTTAACTTTGCGATATGCTTTTCTGATGCCTTTTCTCCTCCTACCAAGACAGTTTTCAAGCTTTAAAAAATAGTAATATCGCTTTCGATAATTCATTGAACCAACTGGAGGTAAACCACATCTTTGTTACCTTTCTCTTTTCTATTTCCTCCTTAAGCAATTCACCATTAAACAGCTTGTTTTCGGTACATAAAATCAGGCTTCCTCCGTTTAATAACATTCCCCAATATTCAAAAGTGGTTGCATCAAAAGAAGGTGAACCGGTTGCCAATAAAATATCTTTATCTGTTAAGCATACATAATCAACCCCTTTTACCAAACTCACTACTCCCCTATGTTCCACCATCACTCCTTTAGGTTTACCGGTGGTGCCGGATGTGTAGATAACATAAGCCAAGTTATCAGGGTTAATAATTATCGATAGATTGCCTGCTGGTTCGTTGCTAAGATTCAGCGTATCAATTTTCTATACTATCAATATTGTTTATCCCGGATAGCTTTGATGCTTTCTTCGAGTTGCTTAGCATTATATGAGCCTTGGTATCTTTCAGCATATAGCTGATTCTGTCGAAGGGATATTCCGGGTCAATAGGAACATAAGCTCCCCCTGCTTTTAAAATACTTAGTATGCTTACCATCATTTCTACACTCCGGTCCGCACACACAGGCACCACCATCTCTTCTTTCACGCCTCTGCGCCGCAGGTAATGAGCTAACTTATTGGCTCTTTCATTAAGTTGCTGATAACTGATTTGCTCTTCCTCAAAGGCTACAGCAATACTATAAGGTGTCTTTATAGCCTGTTCTTCAAATAAGTCAACAATAGTTTTATTTTTTGGATAATACGTTTCCGTATCATTAAATTTTGTTACCAGCAGATTCTTTTCAGATTGTGTAAGCATTAGTAAGGTTCCTGTTCTTTGCTCTGATGTTTTATTATTTTAGAAGCTGTCTAAAATTCATATTTTTTGAAATATGAAAGGGTTTTAAGAGCTGAAAAACTTTCGGGAGCGGTTCATCTAAGGCTAAAAGGACGTTTGAAAGCGGACTAAACTCCTCATAATCTCTCTTCATATTAGCAATATTATAAATTTTAGACAGCCTCTTAATAAAATAATCTGTAAGACTTCGACATTTAGTTTTTAATTGAGACTACGCTACAAATTTGCTATGTCATAATCATATGTCATATAAATAACTTTTATTTCCCGAGCTGCTTTGGATTAGGTTAGTTATTATTTCCATTAATACATTGTTATAATAATATTACAAGTTCTGACAAATTAATTATAATTGAAGATTTCACCTTATTCAAAACACTTTAATCAACAGAAAAGTTATGATGTTTTAAACGTTATTGTTTTTGGATATTTACAACCATATTAAAAACCTATTACAAAAAGAAATCGTTCATGAAGAAAATATTGTTGTTTGTTAATGGCAAATTGTTGATTTTTAGTGGTTTTGTTGCATGAATAACTATTGACCGGATCATTAATTATCCACTTTAAAAAAAGAAAGGATATAGTAGAGTTAATTAGTAGTAACGACACTATATAACCAACTCCAACTACATCCGTGAGTAAAGATAAATACAAAGTGACGAACTGGAAACAATACAATGAAGGTTTAAAAAAACGTGGTTCCTTAAGATTATGGATACACAACGAAATAGCAGAAAACTGGAAACATACGGGTATTAAGAAGCGTGGCGGACAACAACAGTACAGCGACATGGCAATAGAATTATGCTTGGTGATCAGAAAAGTTTATTATTTACCCCTTCGGCAACAGAAGGATTTATGAATAGCTTTTTTGAACAAAACAGATCAAATATAAAAGTGCTGACTCCACCACATTAAGCAAACGCAGCGGCAGTTTGGCTGTTAAATGCACGCGGTGCATTTAATTTATCTTAATCGTACTACTTAGAAAACAGAGAACTTTTCTTTTTTTACGCCGGTGGACTTTTTCGAGTTGTTCTTCCAATAGCTTTGCAGCAACCGTGTTAAACATCTATACTCAATGAAGAAATTATTGATTCTTGCTGTGATTTTGTCTTCTTCTTATCTCACCACAAATTCACAATCAAATAATCCGGGTTCTAACCATGCAAACAGGTTTGAGGAATTGAACTACCTTTTGGCAACACCCAACGAGTACCGTACTGCCAGCGGCGCACCAGGACCAAAATATTGGCAGCAACGCGCAGATTATGAGATTTCAGTTGAACTGGATGAACCCAACAATGTTATCAAAGGAACAGAAACCATTACTTACCTAAACAACTCACCCAATCCCCTCACTTATATCTGGCTTCAGTTGGATGAAAATTTTCATAATCGTTTGAGTGATAATAATTATACGAACACAAGCCGTATTGAAAGCAGGATGACGGATGCGCAGCTAACAAACCTTGAGCCCTGGAGAAAACTGCAAGGCTATGGTATGAATATTACCAGGGCGACAGATGCTGCTTTCCGCCCTTTAAAATATACCATCAATCAAACCATGATGCGCATTGATCTGCCTGTCATTTTAAACCCCGGTCAACGTTTTGTTTTTAAACTTGCGTGGAATTATAAAATTCCGGATAAGCTTACAAGATCGGCACGTGGTGGATATGAACACTTTGCAGAGGATGATAATAATCTTTATTCAATTTCTCAGTTCTACCCGCGCATGGCAGTTTACAGCGATTTTCAGGGCTGGCAAACCATACAGTTTACAAGCGGTGCAGAGTTTGCGTTAACCTTTGGAAACTTCAGAGTAAATATTACTGTTCCGGCAGATCATATTGTAGCTGCTACCGGCGAGTGCCGTAATTATAAAAACTTACTAACGGCGGCACAATTAAAGCGATGGCAGCAGGCGCAAATGGCAAAAGAGCCTGTTGAAGTGGTTACACTTGCCGAAGCATTACAGGCAAGCAAAACAAAAAGCACCGCAAAAAAAACATGGGTGTACGAGGCGGAAAATGTTAGAGACTTTGCTTTCAATACTTCGCGGCGTTTGGTTTGGGATGCTATGGCTGCAAATATTGACGGCAGGAAGGTTATGTGTATGAGCTATTACGGCAAAGAGGCTTACCCTTTATATCGTAAATACTCAACAAAAGTGGTGGGACATACACTTAGAGTTTATTCAAAACATACTTTTCCTTATCCTTATCCTGTAGCTATCTCTGTAGAGGCGGCTATCGGTATGGAATACCCCATGCTCGCTATGAACTTTGGGCGTGCTGAAAAAGACGGAACATATACTGAGGCTACAAAAAACGGGATGATAGGTGTGATTATTCATGAAGTAGGGCATAACTTTTTTCCCATGATCGTTAACAGCGATGAAAGACAATACTGGTGGATGGACGAGGGCTTAAACTCTTTTCTGCAATTTTTGACAGAGCAGGAGTTTGATATTAACTTTCCCAGCGGTCGCGGTCCCGCATACAAGATGGTGGAATACATGCGCTTGCCCAAAGACAAGTTAGAGCCGATTATGACAAAAGGAGATGCAGTTGCAAGTGTAGGATCAAATGCATATGGTAAAGCCTCAACCGGGCTAAATATTTTGCGCGAAACTATTTTGGGCCGCGAAGCATTCGACCATGCTTTTAAAGAATATGCACGCCGGTGGGCTTTTAAGCATCCAACTCCCGCCGACCTTTTTCGCACAATGGAAGATGCAAGCGGCACAGATTTGGATTGGTTCTGGCGAGGCTGGTTCTTTGGAACCGATCCGGTTGATATTTCGCTGGATAGTGTAAGATGGTTTAAGCTTGATAAAAGCGGTGTCGCTGTTACAAAACTACCTGCAACCGGGTTCGACCCCATACACATCATTAAAAACCGCCGCGATACTTCAATAAAATTTTATACTGATACTGATACAACCCTTCGCGATTATTATTACTACAACCCGCAAGCTGACTCGATATACAACGTTCAATCACGAAATTCAAAGGCCAGCGAAACGGCTGATACGGTGAATGAACAAAAATGGATCAACAAAAATTTTTACCAGCTTACCTTTAGTAATAACGGTGGTATGATTATGCCACTTATTATTGAGTGGACATATATCGACGGCTCTAAAGAAGTTGAACGTATACCAGTACGTATTTGGATGCAGAATGAGCAACAGGCAACTAAAGTTTTTATAAAAGATAAACAGGTTACTTCTATCAGCTTAGACCCTTACAAGGAAACGGCTGACATAAACGAAAGCAATGGTATGTGGCCGGTAAAAGAAATGCCAGGCCGCTTCCAGCTATTTAATCAGCCTCCTGTAGGAGGCAGGGGACAAAGCAGTGGTGGTAATTCTATACAAAGAACATTACAGCAAAAGAAACCCGCTCAATAATTTTGAGAAATTAAGCTTGAAATAGAGGAAAGAGGAGTATATAACTTTCATTGCTTTCTTTTCCTCCTGCTATCCTTTCATATCCCAGTGCAACTTCTTCTGCGCTATCTTCATGCAAAAAATAAAGAACTTATATGAAAAGAAATTTCCTCCTGTTTATGCTCTCACTTATGGTAGGTGTTAGTTCTTTTGCAGCAGTTGATACTGTTAGCATTTACAGCAACAGCATGTTTAAAAGTGTAAAATGCGTTGTTATAACTCCCGCTGATTATCAACGAAATTCTAATCGCTTTCCTGTTGTTTACCTGCTTCACGGTTACAGCGGAAGGTACAGCGACTGGGTAAGACGTGTGCCTGATCTTCAAAACCTTGCCGACGAAAACAAGTTGATGATTGTGTGTCCTGACGGCGCTTATGGCGGGTGGTATTTTGACAGCCCTGTTGATCTTACAAGCCGTTACGAAACAAATGTGGGTATTGAAATTCCGGCTTACGTAGATTCGGTTTACCGAACAATTGCTAATCGTAAAGGAAGGGCAATAACGGGATTAAGCATGGGTGGCCATGGTGGAATATTTCTTGGCTTCAGGCATGCTGATTTTTTTGGTGCATGTGGCAGTATGAGCGGTGCATTAGATGTAAGCCGGATAACACGTGGCTATAACATGCAGCAAATATTAGGCGATACAATTGTGAATAGAAAGTATTATACTGATTTGTCAGCTATTAACGTTATTGATAAATACCCTAAAGACTCATTAGCCATTATTATTGATTGTGGCACTGAAGACATGATCTACCAGATGAGCAAAAGAACTCATGAGAAAATGATGCAGCTAAAAATTCCTCATGATTATATTGAGCTGCCGGGGAAACATGATTGGAATTACTGGAATAAAGCGGTCCGGTACCAATTATTGTTTTTCAAAGAGTATTTTAACAAAGGGAGGGTTTAGAATTGCCCCGCAACTAATCTTCAGCTTTAAAATATCCGGTAGCAAAAAAACAAATCAGTACTGAAATAGGAACAAAATAAACAAAGCCGGTAGAAATAACGAAGTTTTGAAGGCTCATAAATTGATCAGGCCCAATAAAATAAAAAATGATAGATAGAATTACATAAGAGATTACACCTATTACACCAATCCAAAAACACGTTTTAAAAAAAACAAAAAGAATTCTTTTAAGTGTAGGAGCCATTAAGGTTTTTTTGTAATAGTGAGAATATTAGAACATGTAAAAGTTGCACAAACTACTTTATAATTTTTCAATGTTACATAGGTTCTCTTTATTTTTTAGAATGTCTCCCTTTATACCAAATATCAGTACGGTTAAACAGGTTCCGGGAATATAACTATTTATCTAATTGTTAGTTGCATGTACTTAATCAATCAAAGATTAGTTTTATTGCTAACATTATTAAAGCAAAGGGATTATTGTTTTGTTCGATTATTGTGGGCTGGGAAATTCAATCTCTTTTTTGTTAAACCGTCAAAGAGTACCAGCGAATAAAAAGATAACCTGATGGTTAATTTTATAAACTACGAAATGAAATAGCTTTACTAAGAAAGCAGGCAGATATTATAAGTATATTAGAATCAGTTCTTAGAGCCATAGATGATATTAGGTTTTGTAAATTACAGCATGAGTAGAATGTTGCTTGTGATGATTATTATGCTAATACCAACAGCGCTGTTTGCCCAACACGATAGTATCAGGTTTTATAAAGGCATACAGGCACGGTTGCATTACGGTTTCATTTTTGCACACAGCCAGGCTGTTCAAAATACGGCGGGCGCTCATCCACGTGGAGTAGAATTGGAGCGGATACGGTTGCGAGCTGATACTACAGTATGGAATATATGTCATTGTTACCCCATCAAGGGGTGGAGCTTTTCATATTTTGATTTCAATAACCGAATGCTTGGCCGGGGATTAACAGGTGCATACCTTCTTGAACCAGCTTATAGAATAGGAAGTAAAGGGCAGTTTCGGTTTAGGGGAAATGTAGGGTTAAGCTACCTTACCAGCCCTTATCACCCTCAAACTAATCCTACCAATATGAGCTACAGTACGCGTTTAAGTGGTTTTCTTCGCGTAGGTACTTCCCTCACATACCAGTTAACTCCCAGGTGGTTGTTGCAAATGGGTGCCCAATATCAACATATCTCAAACGGAGGCTGGAAGGAACCAAACAAAGGAATTAATTGGCCCACGGCTTCTGTCGGTGTTACTTATTTTAATAAGCCCTTTCAATTGCCTGTTTACAAAAATCTTATTTATAAAATCAGCCCTCAAAAAAAGCCTTATTTTGAAGCAGGGCTTTTGCTTGCGGCAAAGCAGGGTCATCAGTTAGGTGGACGAACAGCACGTACACCTTTAATTGGTGTACTGGTACAGGCTGAAAAGCAGGTTGGACGTACTAATGCTATTAATACCGGCATGGAGTTTTATTACGACAATGCCTTGAAACAACAATTGCTGAAAGATAGTCTTCCCGGTTCTGCTTGCCTGGCAGGGGTGTTAGCGGGACATAACTTCCTGCTTGGTAAATTTTTCTTCAGCCAGCATATAGGCGTTTATTTGTTCAACCAAACGCCTTACTATAATCGTATTTACCACCGCTGGACTTTAAAGTATCAATTGAATAGACATTGGCTCGCCGGCTTCGGATTAAAGGCGCACAAACAGGTAGCAGAGTTTATTGATCTAAAAATTTTGTATAGATTTAAAGTGATTTAATGGTAACGTTAATATGTATAGCAGAAGCTCCTCGGGGTGTCCTTAAGTAATATAAGGTTAAGAGCATAATTTTCATACTTCAAAATAATTTACAAAAATCCTTATCTTACATTATTAATACCACCAAAATGTCAATACATCTATAAAAACAGGTTGTTAACCAATAATATAACTTTTTTTATTCGATATTTATTATTGATTTGTTTTTACAAACAATCCTACCCGATGACCTGGAAAGCTTCATTATTTTTAATTACTATATCCTTAGTTACTTTAACTGCTTCAGCCCAAAACAGCAACAGCACAAATACCGACCGTTGCGGTACAATGCAACTGCTTGAACAACAATTTAAAAGCAATCCGGAGCTTAAAATAAAATTTGAACAGCGAAGAATTGAATTTAATAAAGCTTTTAGAGAAGATAAATATAAACTTGCCAACGGCGCCTCCACTCTTAGGGGCGCTGATACCAGAACGATATATAACATACCTATTGTTTTTCATATTGTACTAAGCAATCCTAATGTCGTTACAGATGCACAGATACAGGCGCAACTAAATATTTTAAATAAAAATTATCTTGGCTCTAATGAAGACTCTGTAAAAATACCCGCCGGGTTCAAATCCTTATTCGGTAAATCAGGCATACAGTTTTGCCTTGCAGAACGAACTCCGGACGGAGAAAGTACTACAGGTATTGAACGTATCACGACTACTCAAACCTCCTTTGGTGCAGACAATAAGGTGAAGTATTCTTCCACCCGAGGCGCCAATGTTTGGAGAAGTGATAAATATTTCAATGTTTGGATTTGCAATTTATCGAACAATGTTTTAGGCTATTCTACTTTTCCTTCTGATGGTGTTGTAGAGGAACAAGGTGTGGTAGTTGACTTCCGTTCTTTACCGGGAGGCTCTTTAACCAATTATAATACCGGCAAAACAGTGGTTCATGAAAGTGGCCATTTTTTTAACCTTTTTCATATCTGGGGAGATGATAACGGTAGTTGTTCCGGCTCTGACGATGTAGATGATACTCCTAACCAGGCAAATTCTACACTCGGGTGTCCTACAGGTATTAAAACAGATAATTGTACTCCGTCAGGAAACGGAATAATGTATCAAAATTTTATGGATTACACTGATGATGCCTGTATGGTAATGTTTACCAAACAACAGGTTTCACGAATGGAAGCGGCTTTGGTTGCATTTCGTCCTTCATTATTAAATTCTAATGGCTGCACTCCTCCTGTTGTCAAAAATTTTGACGTGCAGCTAAAAACAATTAATCAACCTGAACAACGTATTTGCACAAACTCCTTTACCCCCGCAGTTACGATTAATAACAGGGGAATACAAACGTTAACATCCTTAAATATCAGCACCAAAATCGACGATGGCGTTATCACAACGTATAACTGGACAGGATCGCTCGCTAAATCTGGATCAACTAATGTTACTTTAAATAACCTAACTACCACCACTGGTAATCATAGCTTAACGGTTTATGTTTCTTCGCCTAACAATAATCAGGATGAGGATGCTACTAACGATACCATCACTGTTGCATTTCAATATTATCTGCCTGTAACTGGTGTTTCAGAAAGCTTCGAAGGCGCTACATTTCCTCCCCCTGCATGGGATATAGTAAATCCTGATAAATCTGTTACCTGGAAACGAATTACAGGAGTTGCAAAAACAGGCAACGCGAGTGTCATGATTGATAATTTTAATTATAGTGCAACGCGCAACAAAGATGATTTGCGGATGCCTAATATTACTATTCCAAATGTAGACTCTGCCTTCTTATCATTTAATGTAGCTGCGGCTGCCTATACTGCCCTTAATACTCCTGCTAACGATTGGGATACTTTGGAAGTATTGATGAGTACAGACTGCGGCCAAAGCTATACAAGCATTTATAAAAAATGGGGAAGTAGTTTAGTAACCCGTACAACACCCGCCACATCCTTTTATGTACCTGCACAGAATGAGTGGCGTAAAGACTCTCTTAACCTTGCTGAATATATTAACAGGGAAAATATTCTCATAGCTTTTAGAAATACAGCCGGCAACGAGAATGCTATTTACCTCGATGATATTAATCTTCGCACTGTAACAATCAATCCTAATTTAAAAAGTAAGGGCATATTAGTAACACCAAATCCTACTGAGGGTGTTATAGCTGTACAGTTTTACCCTCCGCCTGCTAATCTTAAAGCAATACAGGTTTATTCTATAACCGGCCAAAAGGTAGCCGAGGTTTTAGTAAATGGTCCGGCAGGAAACAATTATAGATTAAACATCAGCAATTTTGCATCAGGAACCTACATTGTAAGGGTGGTATTTACTGATCGTGTAGTCACCCGGAAAATATTAAAGTTGTAAAGGTACCCCAAAGAGAGGCGGAATTTTTCGTGAAAATTGTATATCGTTCATTAAAAGTTGCATTTTACTTTTCCAGAAATGTGTTAGAGAGATATTTTTTGAAGCAATTTTTATTACGCTATAAAAGATTGCTGTTTACATTTTCATAAGTTACACGTTACGGCATTTTTTTATTTAAGAGAAGCAGGATGAACTGGTGTAAAGAGCGGTTGCATCACTTAATGAACCGCTGTATGCGAGACCTGCATATAGGTGGTGTGAGAGGCGCACCTCATTGCTTACAAGCGGTGAGGCCGCCTACTCGATTTACCGGCATGGCCTTCGTCACTCACAACTAATAGATTGTACGAATGTATGAACCGAAATAATTCTGATAGATGTGTCTACCGAGTAGCGTCGCCCTGTGCGATGGCTTCTTTGTCTAGTTCAATTATTTCTTTTAAACGAGATGAAATCTTTCTCCAGTTTGAATTTAAGTTTACCGTCCTTATTTGAATGTTGTGATTATAATATTTGAAGTTTAAATTATAATCGGTTTCAATTGTCGGATAAAGCAGAATCCCTTTTGCATCTAGGGTTTTTGCACTGCCGTCTTGTTGATTTAATAGATAGCTGAACAATTGATAAAGGTTAGCAGCCTTTATTTTCTCTTTGTCATAATTTACTGTCATTGTCTCACGGTAAAACTTCGCATCAATGATTATTTTTTCAAATTCATTCTCTAAACTTATATCCGTCTCCATTTGTGGTAAATATTGATAGCTTTCGTTATCGGTGTTTTCAAACTGCCACTTTATGGTTTCTTTCCTTACAGTCTTATACTTCTGTTGTTCTATTT
>MWYU01000663.1 GCA_002050375.1 Chitinophagales bacterium 62-2 | reverse complement strand
CTATAGACGCGCTGTAACGTTTAAGGAGAGCAAGGAAGCAGACATACGACAGTTAATTGAAAATTTGGATTTTATAAAAAACAAAAATCGGTGGGGTTTTTATTTAATTAGTGGGTTTAGAGAAATATCAAAAGACGACTTTGAAGTTATAAAACATGCAATGAAGTAAGGCAAACGCCATAGCACTAAAATTACGCTTCAGGCAATATCAAAGAAAGTTAAGTGAGCCAATAGAAAAATTGTATGGGAATACTTTGTATTAAGATTTGCTTCTTGTTAATCTTAACAACATTCCAATTTATTCTTCTCGTTTTTCAACGTTATCTTTGCCGCCCATTTATGCAACAATTAGCAATATTGGCGGTTATTAGCTGAGAATGAACCTGCAGCATTTATTAGATAAGTTTCAGAATAACTCCCGCCTTTTTTCTCTGGCGGACAGGCTTACATTTTCTCAACCCCAACGTATCTGGCTGAAAAATTTGCAGGGCAGCAGCAGCCAGTTTGTAGTAGCTTCTATTTTTAATAATAGTGCAACAGCAGACTTAAATCATCTCATTATTCTAAACGACGCTGAGGAGGCTGCCTACTTTCATAATACACTTGAAAGCCTCACCAACGCTTTAGATCTTTTTTACTTTCCCTCATCATTTAAAAATCGAAAAAATTTTAAGCTCCTAAACAGCAGTCATGTAATGCTGCGGGCAGAAGCTTTGATGAAGTTATCAGCAGGAGGAAATAAAAAAATTGTTGTTACGCATCCTGAAGCCCTTTTTGAAAAAGTAGTGTTGCCTAAAACACTTTCAGGAAACACAATACAATTTAAAACGAACGATACCATTAACCTTGATGGATTGTTGGAATTGTTTGTGATGTATGGTTTCGAGCGTACCGACTTTGTATACGAGCCCGGGCAATTTGCGCTGCGGGGTGGTATTCTTGATATCTACTCCTTCGGAAATGAGAAACCTTACAGAATCGAATTGTTCGGTAACGATATTGACAGCATTCGCATCTTCGATCCTGAAACACAACTGAGCGAAAGGAAGCTGATGCAGGTGAGCATTATACCAAATGTTGATACGCAATTTACCAGTGGCGAAAAAGTATCGTTATTAGAATTTTTACCTGCCAACACCGTTGTGTGGATAGAAGACTGGCAGTTTGCAAAAGAAAGAATTATAACCCAGGAAGAAGACCTTGAATTTTTTCTTGAACTGCAGAAAGAAGGCACCAACAAAAAGCAGGACTTTGACGAAGATGATGAGACAAAGATTTTAAAAGATGTAAGTTCTGCAGACTTTGTAAAAGCTTTGGTTATTGAAGAGCAAATACTTTTAAGGCACACAATAGAGTTTGGAAATAATCCAATTCTTAAAAACTCCTCCCCCCCTGGAGAAGGTTGGGAGGCCGCTTTTCAAACCCGCGAACAACCGTCCTTTAACCGCCAGTTCGACCTTCTAATTAAGGACCTGAAGCAATGGGAAAGCAAAGGCTTTGAGTTATTTATTTTCGCCGAAAATCCTAAACAATTAGAAAGGCTTCACAGCATATTTGAAGATTTAAAAGCTGAGATAAATTTTACTCCTTTAGCTACAGCAATCCATCGCGGCTTTATCGACGAAGATATTAAAGTGGTTTGCTATACTGACCACCAGGTATTTCAGCGCTATCATAAATACAAGGTTAAACAGGCATACAATAAAAATAAAGCCCTTACACTTCGAACATTAAGAGAGTTGCAGCCGGGGGATTATGTTACGCACATAGATCACGGTGTTGGCACTTACAGTGGACTGCAAAAAATTGAAGTAAATGGCAGGTTGCAGGAAGCCATACGAATCATTTATAAAGATGGTGACATATTATATGTGAATATAAATTCGCTTCATAAAGTTAGCAAGTACACCGGCAAAGAAGGAAGTGTGCCTAAGGTTAATAGAATTGGCAGCGATGCGTGGGCTAAACTGAAAGAAAAAACCAAGACAAAGGTTAAAGAAATCGCTTTCGATCTTATTCAATTATACGCCGAGCGTAAATCGCAAAAAGGCTTTGCATTTACACCGGACAATTATATGCAAACTGAGTTGGAAGCCTCTTTTATTTATGAGGATACTCCTGACCAAAGCAAGGCAACTGCCGACGTAAAGAAAGACATGGAAAGCTCCTCGCCCATGGACCGGCTCGTTTGTGGTGATGTAGGTTTTGGTAAAACTGAAATTGCCATTCGTGCTGCTTTCAAATCCTGTATTGATGGAAAGCAGGCTGCAGTGCTTGTGCCAACTACCATTCTTGCGTTTCAACATTATAAAACTTTTCAGGATCGCTTAAAAGATCTTCCGGTTACTGTAGATTATGTAAACCGCTTCAAATCATCCAAAGAAAAAAAGGAAACTTTAAAGAAGTTAGAAGAAGGTAAATTAGATATTATCATTGGCACGCATGCGCTGTTAGGTAAAGAGGTAAAGTTTAAAGATCTCGGCATTATGATTATTGATGAAGAGCAAAAGTTTGGCGTAGGCTCGAAAGAAAAACTAAAAACCCTTAAAACAAATGTTGATTGTTTAACGCTTACCGCCACTCCTATTCCGCGTACGCTTCAGTTTAGCTTAATGGGGGCAAGAGACCTTAGTATTATTAATACGCCACCACCTAACCGACAGCCCATACAGACCGAGCTGCATGTGTTTAACGAAGACTTTATTCGCGATGCTATTTATTACGAAACCGAACGGGGTGGGCAGGTTTTCTTTATTCACAACCGGGTGCATGGATTAGGCGAAATGGCTGGTTTAATACAAGGCTTATGTCCCGATCTTAGTATTGGCTTTGCTCACGGGCAATTAGAAGGTCACGAACTGGAAGAACGGATACTTGATTTTATTGATAAGAAATATGATGTATTAGTTTGTACCAATATTGTTGAAAGTGGTGTTGACATACCCAACGTAAACACGATTATGGTAAATAACGCACATCACTTTGGCTTAAGCGATTTGCATCAGTTGAGAGGGCGTGTTGGACGAAGTAACAAAAAAGCTTTTTGTTATTTGCTTTCACCTTCATTAAGCACCTTACCAAATGATAGTCGTAAACGCTTGCAGACGTTGGAACAACATAGCGAGCTTGGCAGCGGTTTCCAGATAGCTATGCGCGATTTGGATATTCGAGGTGCAGGCAATATGCTTGGCGGTGAGCAAAGTGGTTTTATGGCCGAGATCGGTTTCGAGATGTACCAGAAGATTTTAGATGAAGCCATTCGCGAATTAAAGCGCAGCAGGTTTAAAGATCTCTTTAAAGAAGAAATTCAAAAGCAGGATGAATTTGTAAGTGATTGTACCATTGATACCGACCTTGAAATACTAATACCCGACAGTTATGTTCACAGCATAACAGAGCGTTTGTCATTATATACAAGACTGGATAATTGCGATACCAATAAAGAGCTTGATGATTTTAAAATAGAAATGCGGGATAGGTTTGGTCCAATACCACAATCGGTTGAAGATTTATTTACTACCGTACGATGCCGGAAATTAGGAGTGGAGTTTGGGTTTGAGAAAATGACTTTAAAGGATGAAACCGTGCGTTGCTATTTTATCAACCGCCACGATTCGCCTTACTTCGAGTCGGATACCTTCAAAAATATTTTGGGTTTTTTACAAACAGGTACAAACAAAGCAAGGCTAAAGCAAACAGGTAAATTATTTTTACTGGTTATAGATGATATTAAAACAATGAACCAATTACATACTTTTTTACGACATATGCATAAGCAAGTCGTAAAAAAGGAAGAGACAGCAGAAGTTAGTCATTGACGTTTTATCTAAGCATATTTCTCCTTCATACTATTTTAGGATAGAATAAGTATTGGAAGGTTATGAGATGTTAAAAGGATTTATTTATTTTATAGCTAAAAAATCTTATGGAACAAGGTTCTTACCTCGGTACCGATATGCGCCCTGAACATGTGCCAACCAGCGATGAGAAAAATTTAGCCATTTTATCGCACGTCTTAACAATAATAGCGCCTGTACTTGCACCCCTGGTTATCTATCTGATTAAGAAAGATGAGTCAACGTACATTTCAGCTCATGCAAAAGAATCGCTCAACTTTCAAATTACAATGATGATCATTGCACTTATACTTGTTATAAGTATTATTGGTTTATTGTTTGTATGGATTGTTGGTATAGTGGCCCTTGTATTTGTGGTAATTGCTTCAATTAAAGCGAGTGAAGGAAAGTTATATAAATACCCCTTTACAATAAGGTTGATAAAGTAGCTGTTATGCAGCTAAAAACAACCCAAATTCTACGTCCTGGCTTGAACGGCTTTTTGTATTATTGACCCATTTTTTACCTAAAATGATTATGCAACTGGTTCCAGATATTCATTTAGGGACGTATTAATGATATGATTCCAGCCTTCGACAAAATTTCCTCTGGCAAAATCCTTATTTTCTTTGGGAAATGTTTCAAGGCCATTGTGGGTTAGTTTTAAGCAGGTTTTATTTTCCTGGCCAAATAGTTCAAATGTTACAAATGAATTTCCTTCATATCCATCATAACGCCAGCTATAGGTAAGTTTCTTTTCAGGAATAACTTCTGTTACCTCGCATAAATGCAGGTATTGTGTTTCCGGGTCTGGTCCTCCTGAAAATTGAAACTTACAACCTTCTTGGGCTTTAAATTCCGGCAGGTCGAAATACCATTTCTTCATTTCATCCTTGTTAGTAAGTGCTTTCCAAACTTTTGCAGCCGGAGTATTAAACACTCTTTCTAAAACGATCGGTTGGTTGTCCATTTTTTGCAAGCGTCAATAATGTTAATTAAGCTGCAAAATTAATAGCAGGCATCACACTTCTTCCCTTTTATTCAAAAAATCCAGCACATGACAAAAGGCTTCAAAAACACCCTTAAGCTCACCGGCATTTATCAAGCTTCTCTGTACCATAAGTTCAAGATAATCTCCTTCTTTTTCAGGATGCTTGTGAATTCTGAAGGAATAGCCCGATAGTGATTGAAATACCTCCCTTATTTCAGGAACTGCAAATATCCTTTTCAACCTGTCGGCATTGTTTGTTTTGACAATAACTCTATTATCAAATTCGGGATAGCCAAGCACAACGTCCTGCTGACCGAAAAGCTTACCAATCTTTTTTAAAAAATCTTCGGGGAAAATTGCAAAACTAAAGTTGCCATGTGCAGGCAGTTCGGAGCTTAACGTAGTAACATCATAACCGCCTTCAGCGCTGCCCCCCGGCGAACTTACTATGTCCAGATCTATGTTCCGGTTTTCGTGTTCTATCGAAACATGATAATTGTGTAAGTCATTACCTGAAACAAAATCAGTATTTATTTGATGCCATATTTCCTGTGCATCTCCTGCTATATTTTTTCTCTCTGTCATAATTGATATAGTTTAAATATGGTTTGCAAAATAACCAAGCCAACTTGTGCCGTCAGCTATTAAAAGATTTTGCGCAAGCGATAAGCAACCAAAACTTTGGATAATAAAACAACATGGCTACGTTGTAATTCCATTAAATAACAAGGGAAAGAACTGTCCTTCCATCTTCAATCCTTTAGTAATTGTCGGTACTCCCTGCAACAGTGGTTCATCTGAATCAGACCTTACTCCATCCGCAAAAGCATTAATTACAAATGCCCTTCGGGGGTGAGCACTTTTGTTCTCTCCCGAGCCATGTAAAGTAAGCGGATGATGAAATATTGCTTCCCCGGCTTTTACCGGAGTTGGTTGTGCATTATCAAATTGCTTCTTCTGTTCATCATTCAAAAATTCCCTGATGCCTTGCAGTTCTCCTGCAATGACAGTCTTGGGCAAAAGCCCCCACTTATGACTGCCGGGAATGTATTGGATGCAACCATTTTCGATAGTGGCATCGTCTAATGCACACCAGCAGGTTATGTGTGCTACAGGCTTTGTTCGTGTCCAGTAAGAATAATCCTGGTGCCATGCTACAACACCGCCTTTTTTAGGTGGCTTATAAAAAATTTGGTCGTGCCAGAAGCGTACCGGTACATTACCAAGTAGCTGGCTTGCTGCCATCAAAAAAGCCGGGTTCCACAACACATCATGAAACCCGGGAGTAATACGCCATGCACCCAATGCATGAAACAAAATAGTTCGAGGGTCGGTAGACTCATTACTGTTGTATTCATAAAAAAGCTCATTACCAGGATGGGCTGGATCGGCTAATTGAAACAGTTCATCTCTCAGTGTTTCAAGCTCGTCTTCTTCTAGCATCTTTATACCTGCGAGGTAACCGTTTTCATTAAAGAATTCTACCTGCTCTTTTGTAAGGCGGTATTGGTTCCATTCATCCTGCGATTGAGGCCATGAAAACATGTTAGACACCTGATTATGAAGTTCACTTAAGTCTCTTTGCTGCATAGTAAGTATTTACTTATGAAACTACTACTCTAAATCTGTTTTGCAAACAAGGAAGAAAAATTCCGGTGCCAAATTGGATTTAATTTCTTTCAGTCCATCAGCCAATAAAAACTAATTACTTCTGATAAAGGTTATATTTTCCTACTTGATGTATGACGCTGCGGATTGATTAAGATTTAAACAAAACCTTATAAAAAAAAGTGGCCCTATATTTTCAAAGTATTATATTTTTATGCCCTCAAAAATATTCTTACACTTTTTTGATCTTTTAAGAAGTTGAAAAATAGTAAAGCCCATACGTACCTGTCTGCAAATCATCCCTCTTTATCGGGTGTTGTAAATACTTTGGGTATTGATAACTTCTTATACCTCATTCGAAGACCCCGTATCTGATTTGCCGGACAACTTTCCGGTTACAGGTAGCATACCTGTTTAAATCAATCTCATTCTTTAATTCTTTAATTATTTATACGGTGGATCAGCAAATTAAAATTAGGGTAGCGGATAGTGGCGATATACACTATGCAAACATTATTACAGATGAGATGGAAGCTTCTGCAAAAGCCCGCGGAACCGGAATTGCAAAACGCAGCCCCGAATATGTTGCCAAAAAAATGGAAGAAGGTAAAGCTGTGATTGCTCATACCGAAGATGGAACATGGGTAGGGTTTTGCTATATCGAAGCGTGGGGACACGATCAATACGTGGCTAACAGTGGTTTGATTGTTTCGCCTCCGTTTAGAAAAAGTGGTGTTGCCAAACAAATCAAGAAAAGAATATTTGATCTGTCGAGAGAAAAATATCCTACAGCAAAAATATTTGGTCTTACTACCGGCCTTGCTGTAATGAAAATTAACAGCGAGCTGGGTTATGAGCCTGTTACCTATAGCGAACTTACAGATGATGAACAATTTTGGGCCGGATGCAAAGCCTGTGTAAATTATGAGACCCTGATGAGTAAGGAGAGAAAGAATTGTTTTTGCACAGCAATGTTATACGATCCGGCAGATCATTATGAGCCGGAAGAAACCGCAGCAGACTTCAAGGTCCATTCAAATTTATACGAACGCTTTATGAACGTGAAGCGAAGCCGACTGCTCAAACTATTGAAAAAGAAAGCGC
>MWYU01000557.1 GCA_002050375.1 Chitinophagales bacterium 62-2 | reverse complement strand
GACGTAGCGTATGCAGAACCAAATTATATCAAGAGCTTCTTTACAGCCCAAAAATCGTGAGAAACTGTTTAAAACTATTTTCAAAGTTTAATTATTTCTTATACATTTAAATTAATATATTTACATCAATTAACCTCCCCCATTAACCCCCAAGAAAGTTTAAAATGATTACAGCAACACATACTATAACCATTTCAGATAAGGAAAACGGCAGCTCTATTAGATTAGATTATTTGCACGTTAAAAAGGCTTCTTTAGTACTAAGAGCTTTAAATCATAAGCTTCGCCAGCAAATGATTAAACTTTTAGACGAAAGTAAAAAAATGACAGTTACAGAAATTTATGTCAAGTTACGACTTGAACAGTCTGTAGCTTCTCAACACCTCGCCATTCTTCGCAGAGCCGGGATTGTAGTTACTCAGCGCGACGGTAAATTCATTTACTATACTATAAATTACTCCAGAATAGACGAAGTAAATAAGTTTGTTGAAGACCTGGTAGGTTAGTCTATTCTCTGTTTATTTAAAAATGGATGTCTTTTAAAAAAGGCATCCATTTTTATTTTCGGCTTTCTATAGCACTTCTTTAAGAATTTCAGCCGCGGTTGTGCTTACTTTTGTAGAAATTTTGAATAATGTTTATTAAGCAACTATATACAAATTGTTTAAGTGAAGCTGCTTACTATATTGAGAGTAATGGAGAAGCTGCTATTATCGATCCTTTACGCGATGTTGATCCTTACATTCAATTAGCTAAAGAACGTGATGCTACGATCAAGTATATTTTCGAAACACATTTTCATGCAGATTTTGTAAGCGGACATATCGATCTTTCCAATGCCACTAATGCTCCCATCGTTTACGGACCAAAGACTGAAACAAAATTCCCCGTAACAGTAGCTGCCGATGGACAAATATTTCAGATAGGAAATATTCAGATTGTTGTTTTGCATACTCCTGGCCATACGGTTGAAAGTACCTGCTATTTACTTAAAGACGAAACAGGCAAAAACACTGCAATTTTCACAGGAGATACTTTGTTTGTTGGAGATGTGGGGCGCCCAGACTTAAGTGATAATTTTTCTAAGGAGGATCTTGCAGCAATGTTGTTTGAGAGCCTGCAGAAAAAAATAATTTTGCTTGAAGATGATGTAATTGTCTACCCGGCGCATGGGCCGGGAAGCAGTTGTGGAAAAAACTTAGGTCCCGGTACTTCAAGCACAATCGGCGAACAAAAGCAAACCAATTATGCACTAAAGCCTCAAACAAAAGAAGATTTTATAAAAGCGGTAACAGAAGGCTTGCCCGAAGTGCCCAACTATTTTCCTATAAATGCGCAAATAAATAAAGAAGGCTACGAAAGCCTCGATGCAGTATTAAAGGCTGGCCTTAAACCACTAAGCATTGAAGAGTTTAAAAAACTAATGAGTGAGGATGGGATTATTTTAGATACCCGTCCCGCTTCTTCGTTTACCGAAGGTTTTATTCCGGGGTCTGTTTCTATAGGGCTTGAAGGTAAGTTTGCTGAGTGGGCAGGAAGCCTGCTTCCTTTCGATAAACCTTTTTTATTAGTAACAGAAACAGGAAATGAAAGGGAAACCGTTGTGAGACTGGCAAGGGTAGGTTTTTCTAAAATTCAGGGATATTTAGCCGGAGGCTTTGCAGCGTGGCAACAAGCCGGTGAAAAAACTGACTTAATTATTAATGTAGAGGCAGATGAGCTGGCTATGGATATTCCTTATGATGAAAACCTTGTGGTAGTGGACGTAAGAAAAGAAGTTGAATTTGGTGACGCACATATAAAAGGAGCTGTAAATATTCCTCTAATCGAAATGAACGATCCGGGCAGAATGGCCGATATTGAGGACCATCATAATTTATACATCCACTGCGCAAGCGGGTACCGAAGTACTATTGCATCTTCGTTATTAAAGCGCCAGGGAATTCATAACTTAAGAAACGTATTAGGTGGCTGGTCGAAAATTAAAGAAGAAAGTACGATTGAAACAGAAAAAGATGCGGCAGTGTTGAATTGATATGCGAACCTTAGGCGTTTGCATAATAACACACTATAAATTGAAACACAAAGAATACAGAAAGAACACCAGGTTTCACTAAGTCCTTGTGTTACTTGTGCCCTTGGTGTCTTAATAGTTCCTTTTATAAATTCAACAGCTAATTAGCTTTACAACACAATATTTTCAACTAAATGGCTTTTTGCAGGATGATCGGTATTATAATGGAGTCCCCTGCTTTCCTTTCTAAATTCAGCGCCCTTTACAATTAAATAACCTACCGTTATTAGATTTCTTAATTCGAGCAGGTAGGAAGAAACGTGAGTAGTACGATAAAGGTCTTCGGTTTCGTGATATAACAGATCAAGCCGTTTCATGGCTCTTGCCAAACGAACATCTGTTCGAACGATACCTACATAATCACTCATCACGAGTTGAAGTTCTTTAAGGCTTTGCGTAATCAGGATCATCTCTTTAGGCTCACTTGTGCCTACATCATGCCAGTCGGGAATAGCCCCCTCCCGGCCTCCCCCCGTGGGGGAGGAGATTTCCATCTTATTTACTTCCTCTAAAGAGTCAAGGTAAGCCCGATGACCAAATACCATTGCTTCTAACAAGCTGTTGCTTGCTAAACGATTGGCGCCATGCAGGCCTGTACTTGCACACTCACCACAGGCATATAAATTACGAATAGACGTTCTTCCCATCTCATCCGTTTTAATTCCGCCGCAACTATAGTGAGCTGCCGGTGCAACGGGTATCATGTGTTGTGAAACATCAATTCCAATGCTTAAACATTTTTCGTAAATGTTAGGAAAGTGATGCTTGAACTTGTCTATATCCATATGGCGGCAATCGAGGTACACATGTTCAGTACCGCCCTTTTTCATTTCATTATCAATTGCCCGTGCTACAATATCTCTCGGGGCCAAATCCTTTCGCTCATCGTAGCGTTCCATAAATGCTTCGCCATTTTTATTTCGCAGAATACCACCATCGCCTCTAACTGCTTCGGTAATTAAGAATGAAGGAGAAACGCCTGGCTGAAACAAAGCAGTAGGATGAAATTGAATGAACTCCATATTTTCAATTCTTCCTTTGGCACGATACACCATTGCCACACCGTCGCCTGTTGCAATTTTAGGATTGGTAGTAGTGCGGTAAACCTGCCCATTTCCGCCAGTTGCCAAAACCGTTACTTTCGAAAGTATTTTCTCAATACTATTTGTACGCAGGTTTAAGACATATACACCATAACATTCAATATCTAAAGTTGCTTTAGTAACTAAATATCCTAAATGGTGCTGAGTGATAATATCCACTACAAACCAATAGTTGATCAACTGAATGTTCGGCAGGCTTTGAATTTTTTGAAGCAATGCCCTTTCCATTTCTTTGCCTGTTACATCCTTATGATGTAATATCCTGTTAACACTATGCCCGCCTTCTTTTCCTAATGAATAGTCGCCATCAGGATCTTTATCAAATCGCGCACCCCAGTCAATAATCTCTCTTATGCGTTGCGGGCCTTCTTTCACTACAATTTCAACAACCTCAGTATTGCATAAACCGTCTCCTGCAATTAGGGTGTCTTCTATATGTTTATCAAAGCTATCTGTATCATCGTCCCAAACACCGGCTATGCCACCTTGGGCATACTTGGTATTTGTTTCGTCTGCCTGTGCTTTTGTAATAACAGTTACGTGCTTATCCGGCCTGGCCTCAGCAACTTTTAATGCATATGTTAATCCGGCAATGCCTGAGCCTATTACAAGAAAATCTGTTTGCATTGTAAATTTTTTATAAGCAGCACGAAGGTAAACTTAACAAGTGTGCAAAGCAATTCCCAACCCTAAAGGAACTTAGGAAAGAAAATATTGATGTTCAACAAATGCAGTACAAAGCGATTCGATTCGCAGGATGACTATTAATACTACTTCAAATTAATCTTTGCAAAGCAGCAGTGCCGGTTTTTAAATTGGGCACTTGGGTTATTATGTTTAATTGCTATCCTCCTTCGGGATAACATTCAAGTAGTGAAAACGTATCCCCATGTTGTTTAAAACTATAACCATATTTGGTAAGTTGTGCCTTGCAAGCATTAATTGTATTTTCCTTTCCAAGTAAATGAGGTTCTATAATTATTCGAGGCTTAAACAGATTGAAAAATTCAAAATCATGAAAAATTACTGACTCGGCTCCTTCGATATCACACTTTATAAAATTTACTTTTTGTAAATTAAAAGTTTTCGCTATCGTGCTCAAGGTAAACGTATCTACTTTAAGAGTTTCACCTCTAAATTCACCTACATATTCAACTGCAGAGGAACCCATATTACCTTCAGTTGAAAATGTAATACCATTATTATCTTTCCAAACTGCACCTTCAAGCAATTCAATTCTTCTCCCTGTAATCTTATTATATAGTTCAAAATTCTTCTTAATACATTTAATATTTAATTTATCAGCATCAATACTAATTACCCGACCATTAGGGTTAATTAATTGATCAAACATTATTGAAGTAAGTCCCGAGTACGCACCTAAATCTAAAACAATTGAGCCATTTTCTAATTTTGCAAAATCTAAATATTGCTGGGTCATACCAATCGATTCTGGAAAAGATGGAAACATAATGGGATGTAAGCTATATCCTGCAACCTCATGAATCCTTGGAGTAGAATAGTCAGCTAATAAACGTCTATCAATTTCTAACGGTACAACTGAAGAGAAATAGTAATCGAAATAATTAAGAATATCATGAATATAGATTTTATGCTTTCGTGAAATTCTTACTACCCTATTGGTATTATCGCTTATTTCAAAAAAGTATTTAGATTTTCTTATTATTAAGCCTTTTTTCCTTACCCTTTTTACAAATAAAAGATAACTTAACGAATTTAAAAATCCTCTGGGCAAGAACTTTTTGATTATACCTTTTAGTAAATTTTTCATTATACAAATTATGCACATTAAACGAGTAAAAAAATATAAGGGTCAGCAAAATGCACCTTGTAGCATTATTAAATTCCTCATGATGTTTTTTAAATAAGGCGTAAGTGAAAGGTGAAAAATAAATGAGTGAAAATTGATGCAAATACTTCTGCTAAGGTTCGCCTAAGCCAATTGGACGTTTTACAGATTAATTTTCGCTTTATAAAAAAAGATATTATTTCCAGCACCTTAAGAATTATTCCACAAGTGGCTTTATGAGGATGACGAACAAAAAAGATGTGAGATTTCCTCAGGCTCAACCCATGCCTCGCTTTCTTTCAGCAATGAAATCAACTCCGATACTGCAATATCACTATCAACATTACGCTTTACCACTTCCTTGCCTTTATACAATGTGATCTTTCCAACACCGCTGCCAACATAACCAAAATCGGCATCGGCCATTTCGCCGGGACCATTAACAATACAACCCATGATGGCAATCTTAACGCCTTTAAGATGATTGGTGACAGAACGGATTTTTGCAGTTGTTTCCTGCAAATCGAAAAGTGTACGGCCGCAGGAAGGGCAGGAGATGTATTCGGTTTTGGATATGCGGGTACGGGTAGCCTGCAAAATGCTGAAAGCCGTACTGTTTATGAATTGTTCGATAGTTTGATTGTTAAGATAATTACGACCGGAGGCATTAGTTACTGAAGCATTGTTATAAGCTTCGCTTGCCATTCCAAGGCAAATACCATCTCCGAAGCCATCTAATAATAATGCACCGCACTCAGTTGCATAATGAATTAAATGCTCATCAGCAGTTTGCCAGTTACTGTCGCATATAATAACAACCGGGTTTTTAATATTCCTGTTTATTAGCTCGATAAACATTCGGCGAACTGCAGGCATTGCATGTTGGTTAGTGCTGCTTAAGCAAAGTACTACTGAAGTATTATTTGCTAATTCATCGAGATAAGTAAAATCGTTAACCGGTGTTTCGTCGCTAAAGCAATCAATCATCACAAAGTTTAAACGGTCACGCCCCGCCCCTGAAGGGAGGAGAGAGATAGAAGGATCGCTTGGAACTTCAGAATCAATATAACCGGCGGCATCATAAATGGGAAAGTACTTGGCCTCCCCCTGGCCCCCCACGGTAGAGGGGGAAGTAGTTGCTTGTTGCCAGGTAGCTGGATAAACAATTACTTTGAGAGTGCCGGGTAAAGTAAAGTTTAGGATTTGATTACCTGTAAAAACATAATCAGCTGCAGAATCGCTAATGTTCCATTTATCTGTTGCGGCATTGTAAGTATAACCAATGCTTTGAAGATGCTGAGGCGTTATGTTTTCAATTTTGCTAAGGTCGGCAATAACTACAGGCACATGCTTTTCTCCGATATTATCAACAGCAAATGTTTCCCGGCGTTTATATTCGTATGAGTAAGATATCTTTTCACCTTCTATTGGAGGAATGGAAAAATGGCCTTTGCGACTGCTATATCTTTTCACAAGGTCCCGGCAGACAGGTATTTCTAATTCAGGATCTTCGGTTAAGCTAACGCGAATGGTATCGCCAATTCCATCTTCCAATAAAGTTCCTATACCGGCGGCGCTTTTTACACGCCCGTCTTCACCATCACCGGCTTCTGTTACACCGAGATGCAAGGGGTAACATTCATTAAACTCACTCATCATTTGCTGAATTAATAAGCGATATGCCTGCACCATCACCAAAGGGTTGCTGCTCTTCATGCTCAACACAATGTTGTGATAACTTTCCGCCCTTGCGATACGCAGAAACTCCATAGCGCTTTCAACCATTCCCATGGCGGTATCGCCGTAGCGGCTCATTATACGGTCGCTTAAACTTCCATGATTAGTGCCTATTCGCATGGCAGTGCCATAGTCTTTACATATTCTTACCAAAGGTGTAAACCGCTCTCTTATCCTGTCAATTTCCTCAATGTACTCAACATCGGTGTAGTCTATAAATTCAAACTTTTTCTTATCTACGTAATTACCGGGGTTAACCCTTACTTTTTCAACAATGCGTGCAGCGATTTCTGCTGCATTAGGGGTAAAATGTATGTCAGCAATTAGTGGAATAGTATGTCCTCTTTTTTTAAGTTCCTGTTTTATGTTTTGTAAATTCTCCGCTTCTTTTTTACTCGGAGCAGTTATACGAACAAGTTCGGCTCCGGCTTCAATACAACGGATGGTTTGCTCAACAGTGGCAACAGTATCCATTGTGTCGGTTGTCGTCATTGTTTGCACACGTATAGGATGAAAATTTCCCAACAACAAATCACCAACCTTTACTTCCAGGGTTGCCAACCTTTTGTATTCAGTTAGGGAGTTACAATATAATTGCATAGATACAGATGAGGTGCAAATTTAATTAATGTGCCAATGCCATAATGAAAAAATGTGCAGATGAGGGAATGTGAAATGTGCGGATTATTTAATGTGCCAATGTGCAAGTATGAGAATACGCTTATTATGTAGCGATATGAGAAGATGAAAAAGAGCGCATGGAAATATATATACAGCCCACTAACCTAATCCATCTGTTATTGAACAATAATTTATCTGATCAGTTAAAACATCCGCATGTCACCAGTTACCAATCCTTTGCCTGCAAGCCGCCGGTATTTGCTTTCTTCTGTTT
>MWYU01000619.1 GCA_002050375.1 Chitinophagales bacterium 62-2 | reverse complement strand
TATTATTTTGCGCGGCAACAGCCAGCTTTGGACGCTGCTTCACCTCCGCTATTATAAAAATGTAATTGCAGAGAATGGGGAAAATGGCAGCAAGAATAATAGTACGGGACGTGAGGGGAAAGATATTATTATTGAAGTTCCGTTAGGAACGGTGGCTAAGAACGAAGAAACCGGCGAAGTGGAAGCAGAGATTTTAAAAGATGGCCACGAACTTATCTGGCTTAAAGGTGGGCGTGGCGGATTGGGAAATTCTAATTTTGCCACTCCCACTAACCAGGCACCCCAACATTCCCAACCAGGCGAAGAAGGAGTAGAAGGCTGGAAGATTCTTGAACTGAAAGTATTGGCTGATGTAGGTTTAGTAGGCTTTCCTAATGCAGGGAAGTCAACTTTATTATCGGTAATTACTGCCGCAAAACCTAAAATTGCTGACTACGCTTTTACCACACTTACGCCCCAATTAGGTATGGTTGAGTACAGGGATGGTAGGAGTTTTTGCATTGCCGACCTTCCAGGTATTATTGAAGGCGCTGCCGAGGGTAAAGGTTTAGGTCATCGCTTTTTAAGACATATTGAACGCAACGCTTGCCTATTGTTTTTAATTCCCGCTGACAGTAAGGATCACCGTAAGGAATTTGAAATCTTACATAACGAACTTGAAGAATATAACCCTGAGCTATTACAAAAAGATTTTGTAATAGCAGTAAGTAAAAGCGATATGCTGGATGATGAGTTGAAAGAAGCTATACAACAGGAATTACCAGAACATATTCCTCATTTATTCATTTCGTCAGTTGCCCAACAAGGTTTGGTTGAATTGAAGGATTTGCTTTGGAAGACTTTAAATAAGCCTGTTAGGTAACGTCTTTACTGCCATTGGTGTCTGTTGTCATGTTGCCGATTTCGAGAACTTTTCAAAGTAATAAAGAGGAAGTTTTAACCGCAGAGAAAAAACAAGAGTTAATCGCAGAGAACGCAAAGTATACTCTGCGCACTCTGTGTTTCTTCCTCAGTGGCCTCTGCGGTAAAAAATACTTAGTCATACAGCATTTCTTCCATCATTCCCGCACCTCTTGTTTCTTCTCCGGTATTTTTAACTCAGGGCTTATATCAGGCTTAATATCTTTTGGCGCCATTGCTTTTGTACTTGCATCAAAAAATGTCCAGTTCTTTCCGCCGTCTAACGACTCCCCTATCAAATAAGTTGTGTTGAAGATCGTTGCACCTTCCAAATGCATCTCCATTTTTTGCTCAACAACACATTGCTGATCATTATTGGTTTTAACTACTTGCAGGATTTTTCCTGTTTCAAGCTTTTTGATGGCTGTATCAGGTATCTGTTTCATTTGCTCTCCTATAAAAGATGCAAATGCCTCCGGGCCTCCCATCATCTTCATCATAGCAGGATGATTATATTGGGCAAACGTGGACCAGTCCTTTCGTTTAAATGCCGCCATCATGCTATCTGCGGAGCGGTAAATATTTGCTTCGGTTTCATTAACAGGATTATGATGTAGTTTATCAGCACCATTTTTACAAGCTATTACAACGTGTATAATAATAAAGGAGCATAATAAGATATTCCTCATAACTCTGTTTTAAGTAAACATAAATTAAATACGCAGATAGCTAATGATGTTTTATTGCGGCTGAACGTTAGAGATCTTCTATAGAATTTAATAAACCTAAACATTCAGCTTCAAATACTCGAATCTGCAGATTTTAAAACTTATACGTTTCATTTTAGTATCTCTACTATGGAAGCTTAAAAATTGCAAAAAAAGCCTGGTGATTTATGACGAATGTATTTGAAGTTCTTAAGGTCAGTACCGTATTTCTGTATTTAAAAACCCCACATGTCATGACGATAAAGATCGATCATGCAAGCTGTAAAATTAAAACTAAAATGAAAGACAACCCCATACCAAATTGTTCTATACCTTCTTCTTAAATGACCAATAAAAAACCCAAATGGAATAAGCCATACCAGCGATATCAGGCTGAGATGCATAATGGCAAATAAAAATGCAGTTACGGCTACTACAAGCCTTTCGTCTAAAAAACTTGCACAGTAATTATACATTACTCCTCTAAATGCCATTTCTTCAAATATTGCCGGTGTAAGGGCGATTGAGTACAACATTATAGGTATAGGATAAGAATACATTTTATAAGCATCGTAATAACTTATATCAGTATTAAAGAATGTAACGTTAACTTCTCTTACAGAAAAACTTACTAAAGCTGAAGCAAGGAATGCAATTACTATAACTCCAAATAATCTATACCACCTGAACTTTCTAAATCTTAGTACGCGTCTCATTTCGCGGCGGTTAAGCAATACAAATCTTAAAGTAATTACTGCCAGCACTATTTCTACCCAAAAAAGCTCGTCGTAAGTATTGAACCAGGTACCATGTTTTACTACCAGGCAAATAAACAGGTAAATAAAATAGAAGATAAAAACGCGCCGAAGCGCAGCGTTGTTGAAGATGTTTATTGTTACAGCTTCGCCACTTAAGTAGGTGCCACAATTATGACAGTACCTTTGTTCATCCAGTACAGAAGCATTACACTCTTCACAAATACGTGAGTTACGTCTTTCTTCCAAAGCGATCACAATTTAAATTCCTCTTCAAGAATATCCGCATGAAATGCTGCTTTTACGCCTTGTACTAAAAAATAAGTTAATGCTATTTGTATAACCAATAAGTATATTCCGGCGGGGGTAGCAAACATCGAACTTAGTTCAGCCCAGGCATTAATTGCAATAAAAGTTAGCATAAGCAATAAGCTTATCAGCAGGGCAGTAAAAGGCCTGGTTAATGTCCACCTGCCAAGGGTTATATAAATCGCTGCCAGTAAAAGCATTACAAAGCATCTCATCAAAGCTATTCGTCTGCTACTAAAGCTGTATGTTACTCCTATGGCGCAAAAGGCTCCTAATAAATACAGCGTATTTCTTGCATACAAAATTTTTTCACGGCAATAATTCTGCAAATCCTTGCGTTGCTGCAACCGCTTATTATATATTTCCAACTGCGCTTTGTTGGGATGGACGGGGTAACCACAGTTTGTACAAAAATTATTAGTAGTTCTGTTTATGAACCTGCAATTAGCGCAGGCAACAGGATGTTGATTGAGATTTGTTCTAAAAGGCAGTAGCGTGCTATTATTAATGGCAGCGCAGGTTACTATATTTTTTAACGAATACTGCAATTTCATCAATTGCAACTTATGAAATTAAATTATAAAAAAAGAGGTAGAAAAGGGAGGTTAGAAAAATACTTGTTCTTCATCTCAGGGGAATATCCCTTTTAAGCATTTCGTTGCGATTAGCAATTACCCACGCTGTATTAAACACAAGTTTTACTCTCTTTGACATTAAATCAAAATTTATCTTATCAACGGTATCGGTAGTGCGATGGTAATCTGCATGTGTTCCGTTAAAGTAGAATAAAATAGGAACACCTTTTTTGGCGAAGTTGTAATGGTCGCTGCGGTAATAAAAACGGTTGGGATCGTTAGCATTAAATCGCCGGTCGAGCTCCAGTTTGACATATTGATTATTAACAGAATCGGTAATCTTCATTAAGTCTGAACTAAGCTTGTCCTCCCCAATTACGTAAATATAATTGGTTGAGTCGCCTTCTTTTCTGCCGGGATCAATTCTGCCCACCATATCGGTATTTAAATTTGCCGAAGTTTTATTTAAAGGAAATACCGGGTTTTCAGAATAGAATTCTGATCCCAGCAGACCCTTCTCTTCGCCCGAAACTGTCATGAATACCATTGTCCGGCGTGGGGCATGTCCCTCTGCTTTTGCCTGCGAAAAAGCCTCGGCAATTTGAATTACTGACGTTGTTCCTGACCCATCATCATCTGCTCCGTAATAAATTTCGTTTCCCCGCTTACCTAAATGATCGTAATGGCCTGTAAGCATCACATACTCATCCTTTTTGTCGGTGCCCGGCATTACCCCAATTACATTACTGCTTTCAAGCTGGATTGCCCTTTTATAAACAGCTAAATGAGCTTTCGTAATAAAGGACGATGGTTGAGTTTTAGCCAGATCGGCAGATGAGTCTATAGCCTGTTTAAAAATTGAAGAAGCTACCTGGTAAGAAATGAATAAAGTTGGTAGACTGCTTACTGTCTTTTTTAAATACATACTGCCTTTTAACGGAAAGCTTTTCTTTGGAAAATCTTTTGTAATAAGTATCACTCCTTTTGCACCTTTTAACCTTGCCTGTTCAACCTTACGTCTCAATACGGTCAATCGTCTAAAAGAAGTTGTTTCAGTAGTTGTTCCTTCATCAATCAATACCCACTGGTTTTTCACGTTCAAACCCTTATAGTCATCTCTTGTTTCGCTTACAACCCCTGCTCCTGCATAAATCATAGTATTAATAATCCAGTTACCTGTTGGCATACCGGTTATATCAAATGAATAGTCCTGGGCAAAGGTGAATTTCTTTCCATTTACCATTAAAGAAGCATCCATTAAAGTATCAACGTATACCGGGTAGTGCATCTGGAAACCCGTAGAGGTTCCAGGCAAAAGGCCAAGGCTTTTAAAATAATTTTCAATGTAAGCGGCGGCTTTTTTCTGGCCCGGAGTTGCAGTTTCTCTTCCCTCCATTTCGGCGGATGCAATAACTGATAATTTGGCTTTTAGAGATGCGGGAGTTATAGTATTTGAATAACGTATTGCATCATTATCCTGGGCAAAAACAGGTAACGCTGCTAATAAAGCAACAGCAATAAGAAATTTTCTCATGTATATTATAAATTAGGAGCAGGCAATTTTATCCACCCGGTCCTGGTGCCTTCCGCCTTCGAAAGCTGTGTTCAAAAAAGTATCAACAATCTCTATTGCACTCTGTATACTTATAAAGCGTGCGGGAATACAAAGCACATTTGCGTTATTATGTTTTCGCGCAAGTTCGGCAATATCTTTTTGCCAGCAAATGGCTGCCCTCACCTTAGCATGTTTATTTGCAGTTATGGCTACTCCATTCGCGCTTCCGCAGATAAGAATTCCAAAGGCAGTTTCATTATTTTCTACACTTGCTGCAGTTGGATGAGCAAAATCAGGATAATCGACAGAGTCTGCTGAGTAGGTTCCAAAGTCGCACACCTGGTAACCCATTTGGTTTAAATGAATTACTACTAAATTTTTATATTCGAAGCCTGCATGGTCAGCCCCTACTGCAATAGGTTTCGATGTATCAAAACTGGCGTTCATATTTAAAAAGTTGAACGTGTGAAATTAGCTAAAGAAATAAGACCTGTGAGGAATTGGTAAGTTTACGAGTAGTTTGCAAAATCAAAAAAACATGCTGAACCGCAGAGAACAGGAGCTGCAGGAGTTTTTCGGAAGGTTTATAAACTGCGTGTCACCCGCTGCTTTCATTGTAAAATTTTAATTTCTATTTATAATTCAAGCTTAGCATTAATCCCATTCTTCCGCATCCCTTTTCTCCATTGCCTTAAATGCTCTTTTCGAAACTGCAATACTTAATTGATATAAAAGGAATAAAGGAACAAATACCAGCATCTGACTGCTCCAGTCAGGGCTTGGAGTTATTACTGCCGCAATAACCAGGATAACTACAACCGCATATTTACGGTATGTTTTTAAAAATTCCGGAGTTATCAATCCGATCCTGGTTAATACATACGATAAAACCGGCAATTCAAATGCAATACCACAGCCAAGAATAATATTTACAAGGTTGTCGAGGTAATCGTCTAAAGTCGGCTTGGTTTCTAAAATTTGTGAAGTTCCTATCGTATAATTTGAAAGGAAATTAAACGTAAAAGGACCCAGTAAATAATAACCAAAAGCAGCTCCGGTAAAAAAAAATAACGACACGAAAAAAATGCTGCCACGTGTGCTTTTTAACTCAGAGGGTTTTAATGCAGGTTTTACAAATCGCCATAATTCCCAAAATATATAAGGGAATGCAGCAATAAACCCACCTACAAAAGCAATAGTTATACTGCCCATAAACTGGGCACTGAACGCTGTGGTTTGCAATTTCACTGTTATAGCTGGCATGCATAAAGCATCTCCTATATGCAACCAATGGCTGAAACGGCACAATAATCTATAGCTGACAAAATCATTTTGAAGAGGACCCATGATAAGTCGTTCAAAAACCCAATCCATTTTAATAAAAATGAAAACAGCGAAAAAAATAATAGCAAGTAATGAGCGAACAATATGCCATCGCAGGGCTTCAAGGTGATCTACAAACGTCAACTCCTCTTCTTCAGTCTTTCCGGCTCTCTTTAAAATGCTTATTGCCATGAATTAATTCAAACTTCTTTTTATGGGTGAGCAAAGTTAACAGTAATCAATACAAATAGTTCTTAAATTGAATTAAAGGGGATTGCCTTAATAAGGTTATCTATTGAAGAGGTTCGCCTGCAAATTATTAAACTTGTTTCCGCTGTTGCCTTAAAGGAACTAAAGCACTTTTGCATTAATATGTTTAGTTGCACTCCCTTATAACTATAATATTAACAGACCTTGCTTGTATTTAATCTAGCGCAAAATCCGCATTTTCACCATTTCTATTCTCGTCTCGCTAACATTTAAAATTTCAAATTCATACCGGTCAATAATAATACGTTCTTTTTGTTGAGGGATAGCTTCATGATTTGCAATGATATATCCTGATAAGGTTTCCGACTCCGATACTTCAAATTCGAGATCATATTTTTCATTCAGGTAATCAATTTCAAGGCGACCGCTAAAAGTGTATTCATCTTCAGAAATCTGCTTTTCCTCAAATTCTTCCACATCATACTCATCTTTTATTTCGCCGAAAATTTCTTCAAGCACATCCTCCATTGTAACTATTCCAGCGGTGCCACCAAATTCATCAACCACCCATGCAATACTTTTACGCACTTTGGTAAACTTATTTATAAGATCGGTTGCGCTCATACTTTCAGGCACTGCCGGTATCGGCAACAAAATAGATGTAAGGTCGGCCGGGTTTTTAAACAAATCCAACTGATGTACATAACCAAGTATGTTATCAATTTTTTCATCATATACAATCATCTTGCTAAGCTTGGTATCTATCATATGTTGCTTCACAACAGAGATAGGGGTTTTAATATCAAAGCCCTCCACTTCTGTTCGTGGTACAAGGCATTGGCGAATTTTTACCATAGGCAGCGACAAAGCATTTTCAAACAATTCCGTATTAAGCTCCTGGTTATCCTCGTCCTGGTCTTTGCTCTGCTGAAAAAATTGTTCGAGATCCCCTTTGCCAAATGCCTCGTTATGGTCGTGTACACGAACATTAAAAATGTATTTCAAAATCCATTCAGCTATAGTTACCAAGATGGATGCTATAGGGTAAAAGATTTTATAGAAGAAATTGGCGGTTGTTGCAAAAAAATTAAGCAGGGTATCGTTCTTTGCACGGAAGATGGCTTTAGGAATAAACTCACCAAATATTAAGACGACGAGTGTAGATATAATAGTATCGATGATAAGTCTTAAGTAGGTATTTTGAAAGCCGAGGCGTTGCCAGGTAGGATGTAATAAATTACTGAACAACAGGCCATAAATCACCAGAAATACATTAACCCCGATAAGGC
>MWYU01000638.1 GCA_002050375.1 Chitinophagales bacterium 62-2 | reverse complement strand
AGGCGGCTGAGTTATCACGGCATCAAGGGACAGGTGCCCTTCACCACAGTACTACCCAGGCCCAATTGAAATACCATGCCGGGAAAGGGCTGTTATCTTTCCCGACTGCCTTTTTTTGTTTCTTTTTGTGTGTCCTGAATGCACGTTCAAATCGTTTTGCAATGCTGAATAGAAGATGGCAGACGGCCTGCCGCATACGTTATGCAGATAAGGTGTGCAAACCACCCAAAGGTGCTGTATTCAAAAGATACGGTGCTGAACGTTTGGGCTAAAAGGTGTCGTGAGGCATCAGGTGAGTGTAGTGAAGCTGAACGCAAGTGAACCGTTTAGGTAATGTGTCGAAAAACATAAGATGTTGACAAAACTGTTGGGAAAGAAAGTCTGGCAGGACAAGCTGTAACGGATAGCTGCTTACTGGTTACAGGTCAACCGGCATAAAGACGGCAGGAGCATTACACAGGCTTTTATTCGGAACAGGAGAGGCTTCCTTAACGATGTGCTTATAAGTGCTTAACGAGAGTTTTCCTTTTTAGGGAACACCAATTTGGCAAAAGCCAATGGCGGTCATTATCGTTGCTCAATCTCATCAAAGATGGGAGATGCGTTAAGAAGCGTCGGATGAAGCCATAGTAGCGAAGAAGTATCTGTAATGGATATGGAGCGAAGGGCATCAGTTATCTGGTCTTATTATTTTAAAACAACCGTTGTAAAACAATGGAATGATGGAAGAAGAAAGGACAAAATCGTTTCCTGTAAGTAAGCGGATGGTGTACGAGAGCTATCTTAAAGTTGTGTCGAAGAATGGAGGTGCAGGGATAGACCGTGAAAGTATTGAGATGTTCAATGCCAACATGAGCAAGAACCTGTATAAGATCTATAATCGCATGGCCTCGGGTAGTTATTTACCACCACCGGTACGAACAGTGTTTATTCCAAAGAAGCAGGGCGGGTTCAGACCATTAGGCATTCCAACTGTAGCCGACCGCATAGCACAAGGTGTTGTCAAAGACTACTTAGAACCAGAGATGGATAAGTTGTTCCATGGCAGTTCTTTTGGCTATCGTCCTGGCAGAAGTGCACATGATGCATTGGGACAATGCCATGCAAATTGTCTGCAATATGCATGGGTAATAGATGTTGATATTAAAGGTTTCTTCGATAATATCAGCCATGAAAAGCTGATGGAGTTGTTGAAGCGGCATACACAGCAGAGATGGGTATTGCTATATGTGGAGAGATGGTTAAAGGCAGGAATAGAACAGGAGGATGGAAGTATAATTGAAAGGACAAAAGGTACTCCGCAAGGGGGAGTAATAAGCCCCTTACTTGCCAACCTGTATCTGCATCATGCCTTCGACAAGTGGATGGAACAAAGCAAAGTCAACAATCCCTTTGAACGCTATGCAGATGATATTGTCATCCATTGTTGCAGTAAGGAAGAAGCAGAGAAGCTGTTGGCAGCATTAGAAGAGCGTATGAGTGAGTATTCACTTACACTACATCCGGAAAAGACCAAAGTGGTGTATTGTAAGAACTATCGGCGCAATGAAGACTATGACCAGAACAGTTTTACCTTCCTGAGTTGTACATTCAGACCAAGAGCAGCAAAGGATAAGTTTGACCCTAAGAAACTGATAGTACTGTTTAACGGTGCAATCAGTAATGCAGCAAAAACCTCTATCCGGCAAGCTATAAGAAAGGTACTAAATCCGCAATGGACAAACGCAACACTGGAAGCATTTGCAAATGTGCTAAATCCTAAAATAAGGGGATGGATAAACTACTATGGGAAGTTCTTTAAATGGCGTATGATAAAAGTATTCCATTATCTGGATGGACTGATACAGCGGTGGCTTGCAAATAAGTACAGGTTTACCTCAAAAGCTAAAACAATAGAGACCTTTCAACGGATCAAAGAAGAATTCCCTGTGATGTTTTATCACTGGAAATTTGGAATAAAACAAGATTAGATAACAAGAGCCGTATGAAGCGAGAGTTTCAAGTACGGTTCCGTGAGCGGCTTGGGCTGAAATGCCCTTGCCTACTCGACTGATAGCTGATATGGCAAGTAATCGTTTTGCTTTACCGGAGCCAATAAAGGTTCGAGAATATTTTCCTTTGCGTTATTTATTGATAGCTCTTTTTCTGCTATAAGATCAGTGGATTGCGACTTTTGCACTTGATTTTTTGTTGATACCTGTTGCTGTTGGCAACACTTATCCATTATTCCCTTAGCACTAAATTCTTTACCTAAATCACTTCCATTAAATACACACTTCGTTCTGAAGTCAATATAAGTACTTCGCAATCATATCAGAAAAATCGTCAGCTTAAATGAATAATAAGGAAAGGAAGAGAGAAAAGGCTCATCGAACATATCCAGCTTAATAAGAAAAAAATTTGCTTTATTTAAAAAAATAAGTAATCTTTCTCTTCAGTCACTAAAAAAGTAACTATACAAAGCCTTAGAAACAGAACGTTACACCACAACTAAACTTTACTTTTCTGTAACCCACAACATGTCGTCTTTTATAGTATTAGCTACAGTTGTTTTGCTTATTGCTGCTTTATATAGCAATAAGGCAAGGCCATCTCTACTTTTCATGGCGGCTGTTTTTGTATTTCTGGTTTTTCGCATTCTAAAACCCGAAGACATATTGAAGGGGTTAGTCAACAAACAGGTTGTTATTATCTTTCTGCTGCTTATACTTTCTGCAGGATTTAAAAAACAGTTTGGTTACGGGTTTTTCAACTATCTGTTTAAGCCAGATTTGCTGCCAAAACAGTTTTTGCTGCGCCTCATGCTATTTGTTTCTTCGTGTTCTGCCTTTATCAACAATACACCTATCGTAGCCTTCATGATACCATATGTAAAAGATTGGGTAGACCGCAAAGGATTGCCGGCGTCCAGGTTCATGATACCGTTGTCTTTTGCAACTGTATTGGGAGGAATGATTACGGTAGTGGGCACATCTACCAATCTTTTATTAAATGGCCTGATTGCTGAGTCTCACTTGTCGCTCCTAAACTATAAAGATTTCCTTTTTATGGGGTTGATTGTAACTGTATTAGGCTTGACTTATATTTATACCATTGGTTATACTTTATTGCCCGATAAAAAAAGCGCGACCAAAGAAATGGAAGAAAACCTGAATGAATACGTAGTAGAAACGGTGGTAGAACCTTCCTCTATACTTATTGGAGAACGCATCAAAACGCATTTACGTAATCTAAAAGATATTTACCTTTTTGAGGTTGTACGTAATGGCAAATCAATTTCTCCTGTATCGCCGGAAGAAGTGCTGCATAAAAGCGACAGGCTTTATTTCTCGGGCCGGACTGCCGCTATTGCACAATTGGTGAAAGAAGTAAGAGGTTTAGCCCTTGCAAACACTACTACCCTGAATAAATACCGCCACCACCAATGTGTAGAAGCCGTTATTCCTGTTAACTCCAACCTGATCGGAAAAAAAGTGAGGGAATCAAATTTCAGGCAGCGATACAATGCCTCCATCGTTGCGCTTCACCGGGAGGGTAAAAGAATTGCAGGGCCGGTTGGAGAAACAATCCTAAGTGCCGGCGACCTGGTGCTGCTGTTGGGAGGCGAAAAAATGAATACCCACCAATCTGACTTGTTCCTGCTGAAGCGCCACGATATACAATTACTTAAAAGAAAAAAAACTTTAATAGATAAAACAGCGCCTTTTGTTGCTTTAGCCTTATTGATTTTAGGTATAACAAGGGTTATGGATTTATTCATCGCAACATCGCTGGCAATCCTGGTGTTCGTATTTATTAAAACACTCCGGTTTAACGACTTTAAAAAAGCTTTCGATTTTGATTTGGCTGTATTGTTAATAGCTTCGCTGGCTATCGGCCTGGCCCTTTCAAAATCAGGAGCAGCGCAATGGGTAGCTTCGGGAGTATTACATGTTAGCGGTACACATCCAATCGCAGCTATATCTTTGCTGTATTGCGTAACATTATTCATAACTGCTGTTATTTCTAATCCGGCTACCATCGCCATTGTTTTTCCCCTTGCTGTATCCTTAGCCAATCAATTGCATATTAGTACTACACCTGTATTTGTGGCTATCGCATTTGCTGCATCCTGCGATTTTATGTCGCCAATTGGTTATCAATGCAATTTAATGGTTTACGGACCGGGCAATTATTCATTTTTCGATTTTTTTAAAATCGGGTTCCCGCTTACACTCCTGTATTCTACGGCATGTATTATTTTTATTTCATGGTACTATAACTTATAACAATGGCAGATTCTATCTTTCCTTTCGATTCTCAAATTAGCTACGAGCAACGCAAAGAAGCAATGATGCAGGAGCCACGTCTTATCTGGCTTACCGGCTTATCAGGATCAGGCAAATCAACATTAGCTCTTCGCCTTGAACATTATTTTTTCTTTAAACGCTTTAAAGTTTTTATACTTGACGGGGATAATATCCGTAATGGTCTTTGCAGAGACTTAGGTTTTTCTGAAGGCGACCGTAAAGAAAATTTGCGAAGAGTTGGGGAGGTATCGAAGTTGATGTTAGATGCCGGTCTTACGGTTATCTGTGCTTTTATTTCACCTTCCGGAGAAGACCGTATGGCTATTAAAAACATAGTGGGAGAACAACGATTTATTGAAGTATATGTAAACTGTACATTGCAGGTATGTGAAGAGCGTGATGTGAAAGGGTTGTATGCCAAAGCACGAAAAGGTATTATTCCCAACTTTACCGGGGTTAGCGCTCCGTATGATCCACCCGTATTGCCCGATGTAGAAGTACACACAGCAGAGGAAACGGTAGAAGAGTCAATGTATAAGATTATTAAATTAGTAGAGCCGGCTATAAGGCTGGAAACACTACAGGCTTATTATTGTATCTGACTAAATAAAACGTATCACGAAAATATGATTGACATACAACAATTGCTGGAGCTTGCTAAAAGAGCAGCATTACAAGCAGGAAAAGCCATTCTGGAAGTTTATGCTTCAGGCGACTTTGGTGTAGATATGAAAAGCGATAACTCCCCCCTGACACTTGCCGACAAAGCCGCCCATACCATCATTGTTTTACAGTTACAAGAAACCGGTTTGCCCTTACTTTCAGAAGAAGGGATCCATATACCGTATGAAGAACGGAAAAGTTGGGATTGGTACTGGCTGGTAGATCCATTAGATGGTACAAAGGAGTTTATTAAAAGAAATGGTGAGTTTACGGTTAATATAGCTTTGATGCACGCTAATATTCCTGTTGCCGGTGTTATCTATGCACCATACCTTAATGTCTTATACTTTGGATCGAAAGAAACAGGTGTTTATAAAGTAGAAAAAGAGGAGCAGGTACAACTGACGTACACCCCTAAAGAAAGATCGATTGAAGAACTGAAGCAGAAAGAACAAATAACTGTTGTAGCATCTAAATCGCACCTGAATGAAGAAACAAAGGCTTTCATAAATCAATTCAGCAATGCAGGCTTTTCCTCTATGGGCAGTTCATTGAAGCTAATGCTGCTGGCAGAAGGTGCTGCAGATATTTATCCGAGGATAGCTCCTACTATGGAATGGGATACGGCTGCAGGTCATGCTATTTTACGATCCTTAAACAGACATGTTTACCAAACAGATTTACAAACAGAACTCTTGTACAATAAAGAAAATTTGTTGAACCCATCGTTTATTGCTTTTTAAAAGGCTACTTCAATATACCATTTGGGAAAAGGGCGATTAGAAAGTCACTTCAGAAAAATGCCCTTGCTTCAAGGTTTAATTATTGATTTGTTACAAATTTAAATTTTTCCCCTGGCATAAAAGTCCTTTGTCTCAAGCTTAAACTTCTGCTCATTTCGGTTATTCTACCCTCTTTCCTTCCCGTATTTACAAGAAATGTTATCATTAAAACATTAGGTACCTATACATTTCAGTCATTCAATATACACCTTACAGCTAACAAAAAAGCCAATCATACTTACATGACTGGCTTTTAAAACAATTTGCATTATAAAGACCCTGTAATGCTATTTTAGTTTTCTAAGTTTTTCAATTGCACCTCTATGAGGGAGCTTAAAGTATGGCTTCATTCCTTTAGCATGGTTGTTATTTTTTTCTGCCATTTTTTGTTTGCTATAGTCATTTTTTAACAACTTTTCTCCACTACAATTTTCATATTCAAACGCAGTTATAATTTGCGCACCAGTACTCTTATCAAAATAAGTGGCCTGAAGTGGGTAATGCTGTTGTCCTACCTGCCATACCGTTTTAGCAGGGTCTAGATCATAATAAATAAAAGGGCTACCGTTTTCGTCATATAAAGTAACTTTTTCGCTTGAGTACCATTTTTTGCCGGTTCCAAATCCAAATGCTTCATTTGCATACCAGAAGCCATACTCAATGCCTGAGATAGAAGTAAATGGATTTTTGTAATTATCATCATAAGTATATTCCGCTTTGGCAACCGGTAATCCACCGACAAATACCTGCCAGCTTTCCAGACTTTGATTAGAGGTATAAGTATAGATAGTATATTGGTCAAAAATAAAACTCTCATTACGGATAAGATTACCCTTTTTGCCGTAAGTCAAAAAAACATGATCAAAAATTTCCTGTGTAGTAGCATCACGCCATATTTCCTCTACTACTTTTTTCTTTTCATAAACAAAGTTGATTATGTAAAGCAAGGTTTCTCCATCGTAAACCCTTGAGCCTATTAATTTATTTCTTGCATCATACTCCAAATTAAATCTAAGGCCATAAGATGCAAGCACATTATCAACCAATCCATTTTTGTAAGTGTAGTAGTCAATAGAGTGAAAATCTCCGATTCCATCATAATAGTCATAAGAAGTCAAACGACAGCCACTTGCAACTTCTGCTTCTTTATTACAACTAAATGCAAACAACAATAGAAAAGAGAGAACAAGAGACCCCACAAAATTTTTTTTCATAATAAAAGTTTTTGTGCCCTCATTGTCCTTTGGGAGTTAGTGAGGGCAGGTTAATTAATTAAAAAGTCCTATTTATTGTGGGGGAAGCTAATTAAAAAGTCCTATTTATTGTGGGGGATAGCTAATTAAAAAGTCCTATTTATTGTGGGGGATAGCCGGGCAGTCATTTTTCTTCATTAGCTAAAACAATCAACAATATTACCGAATATTTCTTTTGATTATAATACTTAATGGTAATTAATTTTAGAAATTTTAGAATATTCATGCTTTCTAAAATCCTTATTTCGAAAATTACGTCTAAGGTTGCAGGAACACGTTTAAGCTGGACAATCCAAAAAAAATTACACCATTTCACCCTTCATCAGATGACCTAACATCTCCTTAAAATTCTCTTTTTTGTTTAAATGAGGAATAGGTTCATTAGGCTCCGGTACACCTAAAAATTTGCAAAGCGGTCCCCATCCTTCACTTACATCATACACCAATAATTTATCCGCAGGAACATGTGCTTTTACATCCGCTATGTGCTGATTAAATATTTTTTCAGCCTCAGCTTTATCCTCAAATTTTCCCTGAAAATGTACTTTGAAAATCATTTCTTTCGCCAGCTTTACACACTTAATTACCGACCGTAAACGCGGATTTAAAAGCAGCTTAGATAACATGCCTAATTTTTGAGGAAGGG
>MWYU01000590.1 GCA_002050375.1 Chitinophagales bacterium 62-2 | reverse complement strand
ATTTACGCTGGCAAAGCAACATCGTAAAGGAGAGGAAAGATTTACCGTGTTGCATGCACCTGCTCAATATAAAGCTTCTGATAAAAAAATGGCTTCAGGTGTAAACATTTATAAAGCTCTTGCCGATGCCACCAAATGTGACACTTTTGTTTTCGACTGGGATGCAAATTTCACTATTGGATTTTTGCTTGGTTTAAGATGATTGCTTCTGTTTACGAAAATAACAAGCTTTATTTATTCCTATACTTCGCCTTAAACTTGTTTACCTAGTATGAAAGGGGAGAAATAGTTTTACCGGGGAGCAAAAGAATAGCAACATTATATCCTCGGAATTGATCCGGATAAAATACCTGTAGGAAAATTGGTTTCTATAGCAATAAACCTCTACAAATATCAAACAAATTCAGCTTAAAAAAGTATTAAAGGAAGATGTGCAAACAAGTGTACATTTTGTTATTGTATTATTTGTTTAATTCTCCAACTCTCATAGCATTCCCCACTTTTGCATTCCTTAAATTTAATGTAGTACCTTTTTTGTTAACGGTCTGAACTTTGACATTATGAAAGAAAAACATTGTTAATATGAAAAAGACATTAATTGTGGCATTATTTGCAGTAGGCAGTTTAAGCTTAACTGCACAAACCGGAACCGGAAGTAGTGGAACTGGAAGCGGACAAACAACAACAGGTAGCGGCCAAAGCGGATCTGGAAGCGGTGGCAGCACTAGTGGTCAAAGCGGAAGTACCATGGGAACCTCTGGTAACAAAAGTAGTGGACAACAAGGATCAGCAAAAGCAAAATCGAAGAGTAAGGCGCAAAAAGGTCAGCATAGCACGAAAGCTAAGCAAAAGTCAAGTGGTACAGGTAGTGGCAGCGGGGCAAGTGGAACAAGTGGCTCTGGTAGTGGAAGTGGTACAAATTCTGGAAGCGGAACAAGTGGATCAGGCAGTGGAAGCGGCTCAAGACAGTAGAAAGTTCCCTTAGAATCACAAAACATTCAAGCCATCTTAAAAGGGTGGCTTTTTTGTTTTATCTATTTATGAAAAAGGTACAACACCCCAAGTTGTTCTTTGACCTATAATTTATACTTAAGGCGGTCTTTTGTATTCTCTATTTAAAATCTCTTGTGTGAAATATTTATTGGTTATAGCATTGGTAGCTGTAAGTTAAAGGCTAGCAGCACAAATAGAAACAACAGAGGCAGGGCAAAACACCAATGCACAAACAAACACTGCAACTTCGGGTAAAAGCATTAAGGTAATGGAAAACCTAAGGCCAGCGAAGAAGGCAGTATAACAATTAATTCAAGTATTGGCATTTCCGGACACAAAAACCGGTAGTAAATCTAATATAAGTGGGCGACAAATACCAAAAGTTTGCAAAAAGGTAAAACACACAATACAAAAAGTACTAATGGTAAGCAGACAAGCGAAAGTAAAAATGCAAACAATAAAAATGGCATCAAAACCAACAGCAGCACAACTACCAGCGGAAGCGGTAAGAAAGACAATTAATTTTTAAACAAGTTCTGTTGTTCATAGTGCCGTTAATTTCTCAAGTAAAATGAAGGCAAGAAAATCCCCGCTATCGCAGGGATTTTTAAGTTAGTAGCAAATTTAAAAAGCAGTGGCGGAAACGGGCGGAATAGTTGGATCGTCTTCCCTTGTCAGAATCTCTTCTGAACCTGTTTCTTCTATTATTTGTTGTATAATTAACGCTGCCAGTGTAAGTGCTCCAAGTAGCATAAAAACTCTTTTCATAAGAATTATTTAAAAATTATTTATTTAATTACCTCAGATATATTATAAAAAATCCTGCCATAAGACATCATCCAAAATCTAATTATATACTCTTATTTGCAAATTGCAGAGGCAATTTTTTCATACCAGGCATTTATGCAAACTTCTTCAAACTCCAAACTGTCGTAAGTGATGATCCAGGTGTTTATAAGCAAGCACAGCCCACTCATTACCGCTCATTTTTCCGAAAAAAGGATGTTGTTGTACAATATGCGGGTCAGCAGTTGAAGTAAACCTTTTTATCATTTCTATCAATTGTCTTTTTTCTTTTTCAAAATCCCGTTCATCTGTTACTATAAAATCTTTGGCGGTTGGTAAATTTTTAGTAAAGGCGCCATTATGCAGCATTTTCTTTTTTGCCATTGTTCCAAACAAAATCGCCATAAGCCCTCTTCTTTGTTTACGTTCTCCAAAATAATATGAAAAGGGGACCTGGCAATGTGCAAGCATTTGCGAAACGTTCATTTTGCCCCATTGTGGCTGATTGTAAGGTTGCAGACTTTCAATTCGATTAATAACAGTCATCGAATCGGTCTGGCTAAACAAATCTTTCATAAAGGAAAGTTTTCTATCTAAGGTATAAAAACTTCCCTTACGGATTTCAGCTTTCAAGACGTTTTAAAGCTGTTATGGCCTTGTATCTTTTGTATTTCTTATTAAACTAATACCCGCAAAGAAAAAAATTGCACCCAAAATAAGATAAGTAAATATAAGTTTCGCGCTGCCGCTTCCCGATTTACTATTTACGAAATTAATGGCCGCAGCAATGAGCCCGGCAATACCAAGAACGGTTAAGATGATACCAAGAATCCTTTTTTCCATACAAGTCTTTAGAAGCAATAGTATGCAAAATACAGGCCCCAAAGTAATTATAAATAAAAATTAATTAGTTCTTCCCCAACTTGTGGTTAGTATAATTTTAGTATTGAGGAAGGTATTGCTTAACAATAACTATTATCGCTATGTCAGAAAGTTCATCTAAAACAACTACCGGTTTAAAAACTATTCAGGAGTGGGCTGAAAAAAGAGATGGCAAGCCAACGAGGGTTAAATCAACAGGAGACAAAAAGGGCGGTGGAGTGCTACGAATTAATTTTCCCGGTTATTCAGGCGAAGATACTTTGGAAGAAATTTCGTGGGAGGAATGGTATAAAACCTTCGAAGATCGGGAACTTGCCTTTTTGTACCAGGAAGAAACGTCGGGAGGAAAGGAAAGCCGGTTCTTTAAATTAGTAAACAGGTAATTTTTAAAGTCAGGTCAAGTTCGGTAAGATACTCCTCATTGATTCTGGTAGATTATTAAAATGCGAGCCTCTTTATTGAGGCTTTTTTTACAACTGCGCCACACTTATTTTGAATTTGGAATGTTTTATGGTTACAGGGATAAAGATAAAACGGCATTAGTAAAAAGTTATCTCAATTAGGATTACCACAATAGAATAATAGAGGCGAAAAACTCATCAGGCAAACTCTCCCACCACTTATACAATGCTAAGGATGATTGAAGCGTGGATTAACAAAGTTGTTTAAGATACTGCCGAAGCGGTAGTTTACACCAATACCCGAATAAAAATTATAGGCCGATGCATTTGCTTCTTCTAACCACTATATCCTGTTCAGATGCTCTTCCTTTCGCAAGATAGACTTGATCGTGTACAATTGCTCCGGTTGAATATATATTAAAAGAAAGACCGCCTGTAATTCTTACGTTAACACTTAAGCTTAACGCTACATTATTCAGGCTCGGGTCTTTGAAAAAATTGCTATAGGTAATGCTGCTGTTTACATTGCCCCATTTCTGCTTCAGCGACAAGTAAGCCTGTGCTCTATGACCTAATAATACTTCAGATGATGTTTACCAAAATGCTGTATATAAAGCAGCCAAAATACCACATATAATAACAGACCCAACAACAAAGCTTGTGCTTACACGAAACATTGATTTATCAACTTCAATTACATGTGTATCGTTCTGGGCCTTAGGTTTCGAAATACTCATAACAACCATAACAACAACAAGCAAGAAAAATGTTATGGTCATTCTATCTAAGAAAGGATAATCAGGAAAAGCGCCGTTTGTCCATACAGGCAAAAACTTTAATACAGTTGAAACAGGTATGGTTAATAAAGCTGCGGCCATTGCAGCAGGTGCAGTTGTTTTTTTCCAATAAAGACCCAATAAAAAAATTGCCAAAACTCCCGGTGAAATGAAACCAACATACTCCTGTATAAATTGATAAGCCTGGTCTAACGATTTTAATGCCGGAGTAACCAAAGCAGCAATGAGCATGGCAATAATTACAGCCCATCTGCCAACAATAACCAATCTTCTTTCAGAAGCTTCCCGGTTAAAATACTTCTTATAAATATCCAATGAAAAAATGGTGGATATACTATTTGCCTTACCAGCCAACGAAGCTACGATAGCAGCGGTAAGAGCAGCAAAGGCAACTCCCTTAAGCCCTGCAGGCAATAAGTTCATTAAGGTAGGGTATGCATGATCCGGTTTTACTGTACCTGCAGCATCAGCCATTTCTGTTTGAAATAATCCATTGTTATGCAATACATACATGGTAATACCCGGTAATACTGCAATTACCGGTATCAGCAACTTTAAAAAGGCGGCAAACAAAATGCCCTGACGGGCGGTTTTTAAATCAGCACCTAAAGTACGCTGAACAATGTATTGATTACAGCCCCAATAAGCGAGATTGTTAATGAGCATTCCACCAATTAAAACCGACATGCCGGGCAGCTCTTTATAGTGCGGGTTTGATTTATCGAAAATCATATGAAAGTGAGTTGGCGCCTCTTTCCTTAATACCGACAATCCTTTTAAAATGTTTCCACCAAACCCGTAGTTCTCTGACAATAAAGACAAGGCAAGATAAGTTGTAACCAAACCCCCGATCAGTAATACGATTACCTGGATAACATCAGTATATCCTATCACTTTCATACCGCCAAGTGTAACTATTATGGAGAAGATACTAAGTCCGACTATACACCATTCAAACGAGATACCTGAAATAGAAGATATAGCTAACGACCCAAGATATATGATGGATGTTAAGTTTATAAAAACATAAGCCAATAGCCAAAATACTGCCATCACCGTGCTCACTTTATCGCTGTATCTTATTGCTAAGAATTGCGGCATGGTGTAAATCTTATTCTTCAGGTAAAGTGGAATTATGAAGATGGCTACAAGTATTAAGGTAGCTGCCGCCATCCATTCATAAGTGGAGATGGCTAAACCTAATGCAAAGCCTGATCCGCTCATTCCAATAAAATGTTCCGCTGAAATATTTGAAGCAATCAGGGATGCACCAATAGCCCACCAGGTAAGTGAACCTTCTGCAAGAAAGAAATCTTTAGAACTCGTTGTTTTAGACCTTTTTCTGCGATAGATGTAATAGCCATAAGAGGCTACTACAATAAAATAAATAAAGAAAACAATGTAATCGGCAAGTTGAAGTTTGTTCATCTAATTGGTTTAAATATTAACCTTGAACATTAAAGGTTAAGGTTACTAAAGGCCTTTTCATTTTAAGTTAGTCTTAGTAAGTGAATAACCTCGTTCATTAAAATAATTATGCTAACTGTTTAATAGCAACATTTATTTCTGAAAGCTTAACAAGCCGGTTTTCCTCCACAGATAGTTTTGCCGCGAAAGCTATCATTGTTGCCTGAAGACCATCATGACCACCAACAGGCATTTCTTTGTTGTTTACTAAAGCATCAATAAATAATTCCATTTCTTTCAGATAAGACTTAGCATAGCGGTCCATAAAAAAATCAAGTGGCAATGCAGAATGTATTCCGCTTTCGTTATAGAGGATATTCCGGTTATGAAGGTTATTATCTACCTGTATCATTCCACCGCTACCAAATATTTCTAATCGCTGGTCGTACCCATACGCCGCCTTACGGCTATTGTCGATAACAGCATAAGTACCGTCTTCAAAAATTAATGTTGTCAGGGCGGTATCAATATCGCGTGCCTCCGCTACAGCCTTATCTATCACAACTAAACCTTTGGCGTATACTTCTATAACCTCTTTGGCCATAATATATCTTGCCATATCAAAATCGTGAATAGCCATATCCATGAATAGGCCTCCTGAATTTTTAATATATTCAATGGGAGGCAAACCGGGATCACGACTAGTTATCTTTACTATTTGCACGTCGCCAATCTTTCCTTCTCTTACCGATTTACGCGCTTCCATAAAATCAGGATCAAACCGCCTGTTGAAACCAAGCATCAGTTTAACGCCGGCTTCTTCAGCCAGTTCGGATAATGCCGTAGTTCTTTCCAAAGAAAGATCCATAGGTTTCTCGCAAAAAATATTTTTTTTATTAGTAATGGCTTTTTCAATTAAATCTGCATGCGAACTTGTGGGAGTACATATTAAAACTGCATCTACATCAGGACGAGCTATTACTTCATCAGGATCTTTTGAAAAGAAAATGTCAGGATATTGTTTTTTAAATAAGCTATCAATTATTTGAGGGTCTGCTACCGCAGTTATTTTTGCACCTGAACAATGTTGTTCAATATTTTTAAAATGAATTTTACCTATACGCCCCATTCCCAATAGCGCTATATTAATTTGTTTCATCGTGTTATTCTTTTATTAGCTTATAACCCTAGTGTTTGGAGAAATTTCCTGTTGTTTTCTGCACATTGTTTTGGGTTTCCCATGCCAGGTAATACATCCTGCTCCACCACAATCCAACCGTTATAATTATTTTTTTCCAGGAAGTTTTTTACAGATTTAAAATCAACATCACCTTTACCTAATTCACAGAAAACTCCGTTTTTAACTGTTTCAAAGTAATCCCAATTATCTGCTACAGAAGAAGCCTTTACCTGTGATGAGAAATCTTTGAAGTGAATATGCCAGACACGACTCCAGTGCTTTTCTAAAACATCTAAAGGATTATTTCCTCCGCCAAATTTATAATGACCTGTATCAAAACATAATCCCAATAAATCAGGATCGGTTAATTGTAATAAAGCATTTATTTCCTGGGGCGTTTCTATATACCCTGCAGCATGATGATGAAACACAGTTCTCATACCATACTTGTCTTTAACTGCGCGGGCGACTTTCTCTGCTCCCTGTGCAAAAGTTTTCATTTCATCATCTGTCAGTCCTCCATGTCCATTTATCCTGCCTGCATTTTTAGTGCGGTATTCTACTGTTCCATTATCATCCGCTAATACAATAAATGCATCTTTATATCCTGCCTCATGCATCAACCCTGCTACTTTCAATGCTTCATGTATGCCGGGTTCATGAGCCTTCTCATTTGATAAGGCAACGGGAACAAAGGCACCTAATAAACTCAAATTTCTCTTTGCTAAATCCACCTTTAAAACTTCTGGATCAGTTGGCATAAACCCCCAGTCGCCCAGCTCCGTTCCTATATATCCCGTTTCAGCTATTTCATTTAATACCTGTTCGTATCCTGGAGATTGCCCTTCTAATTCAAACTCTAAAACTCCCCACGAACAGGGCGCGTTAGCTATTTTAATTTTACTGCTCATATTCATTTAAAAATTATCGTTACACACTAACGGGATACGTCAACCCACTTCTCATTAATATAATTCTTTAGCGCATTCATCTTCCTGTTTCCCGTCTACTTTTTGTTATAAATGATACCTCTGTTTTTTCTTATTATTTTTCAACTTTTCATAGCTTTCATTTACCGATCGTATAGTTGACACCTGTGCTACAGGTACTTCCCACCATGCATATCCACTCACTCCCTGCTCGCGATCTGTTTCGATGTAGATAACTGTTGTTCTATCATTTTTCTTCGCTTCGACCAATGCCTGTTTAAAATCATCTATGCTGTTGGCAGGTAATACTACTGCTC
>MWYU01000596.1 GCA_002050375.1 Chitinophagales bacterium 62-2 | reverse complement strand
GCCTTAACGGGGCAGTCTATCAACCTGTTCAATTAAATAACTGGATAACTAAGATGGGTCAGAGAGTTTATTTTTACCAGGCGCCAACAGGTTATCCTGACAGAGGCCAATACTGGATAAACACAGGCGCATTGCTCAATCGCATGAACTTTGGTTTAGCACTTGCATCTCAACGAATTCCTGGTGTAAAAGTTAATTTGCTTGCTTTAAACCGAGGTCATGAACCCGAAAGCGCTGAAGATGCTTTGGTTACTTACAGCAAATTAATTATGCCCGAACGAGATTTGGATGAAACAGTAAAACGCCTAACCCCACTATTAAATGATCCTGATCTTGACAAGAAGGTGGATGAAGCTGCAGGTAAAACAGCTCCGCCGCGCGAGTTAACTATGGCAACTAATCAGGATATAATGATGAGTGATGACATAACAAATAATCAGGTAAAAGATAAAGTAAGTAAGAAAGGTTTAGGCAAAAACAGTTATGCTTCTATGCAAAATGCGGTTGGTAATAACTCTATGCTGTCACAGGTGATAGGTATTATTATTGGCTCACCCGAGTTTCAGAGAAAATAGTAAATAGGAGAGAGGAGGGAGGAGTTAGAAGAGAGGAGAGGGGAGTTAGATGAACCACTTTACAATATCTAAATGAGGTTGACATAATTACTTCTGAGACAAAAAATAAATAATGCATCTCTCTAACTTTAAACTTAAACCTTAGTCCGTTAACCTTACATCCTACACCTTTTATAACAAAAACTTACAAACATGGCATCAAGAAGAGGATTTATAAAACAAGGTGGCCTGGCTCTATTTGGAATAGGCCTTGGTGGAGTTCCCTCGTTTATTGCCCGTGCCGCAAACAGTAATAAAATTTTTGCTCCTTATAAGAAGAAAAAAATTCTTGTTTGTATTTTCCAACGCGGAGCGATGGATGGATTAATGGCTGTTACCCCTTTTACTGATCAATATTTAAAAGCTGCCCGCCCAACTTTATTTATGTCGGCTGCAAAAGATCAGGGCAAAGCTCCGCTTATTGATTTGGATAATCGTTTTGGCCTTCATCCAGCAATGAAATCTTTCGAACCTTTCTTCCGTGAAAAACGGCTTGCTATTGTTCACGGCATTGGGTCGCCCAATAATACCCGTTCTCACTTCGATGCACAAGACTATATGGAGTCTGGAACACCATTTAATAAAGGCACTTCAAGCGGATGGCTCAATCGCGCCGTTGGTTTGCTTGGACATGATGCCACTCCGTTTCGTGCAGTAAGTCTTACTTCCTCGATGCCTCGTTCTTTTTATGGCGATAACCCTTCTGTTGCCATAAGTAATCTGCAGGATTTTGCTATACAAATGCGAGGTAATCCGATGGGTGCTAACATGGCTGCCAAAAGCTTCGAAGATCTATATGATAAAACTGCTTCAGGCTTGCTTAAAGAAACCGGTAAAGAGAGTTTTGATGCGGTAAAAATGCTTCAAAAAGCAGATGTTAAAAATTATAGGGCTGAGAACAATGCATTCTACCCCAATACTGCTTTGGGTAATTCCTTAAAGCAGATAGCCCAACTAATTAAGATGGATGTGGGCCTTGAAGTGGCTTTTGCAGAATCTGGTGGATGGGATACTCACTTTAACCAGGGAGCTGAACAAGGTGTGTTTGCCCGAAATGTAAGTGACCTTAGCAACAGCATTACTGCCTTCTGGACAGACATGGGCGCTTACCAGGACGATGTTACTATTATGACTATGACGGAGTTTGGACGCACAGTTAGACAAAACGGAACGGGCGGTACTGACCATGGCCGCGGATCTTGCAATTTTATTTTAGGCAACGACGTAAACGGGGGAATGGTGCATGGCATAGTTAAACCCTTAGCAGTTGAAAACCTTGAAGATGGACGAGACCTCGCAGTAACTTCCGACTTTAGAGCTGTATTCAGCGAGGTTGCCGGCAGGCATCTTAAAATTAATAGTGATAACGTATTGTTCCCTGATTGGAAGGGGATAAAGTTGGGAGTGATGAAAAGTTAAATGCAAGGCGTAGACAGAAAGAAGGTGTAAGGTTTAAATTTAAAGTTGAAAGTTGCATAACTTTTAAGATGGTTATGATACTCTGTACCTGATTTGTTAAACCCGTACAGCCTGTACCTTTTCAATAAAGTTTCAAGATAAAACATCCAATGGCTTAAACCCTACACCTTAAGCCCCACTAAAACTTATAAGTAATAGCCAATCCTTTGTAACCATTTCCTACTTCAGGCACGATGGTCATGTTTTCAGACCTTTTACTTTTATGCCATTGTGGTATCAAAATACCTGCACCTGCACCTACAGCGTAGCCTAACAAATTGTCGCTCAAGAAGTGCATACCTGCTTTATATCTCCAATATCCAACTAATGCAGGAGTGGCTGCGGCTACTACCCAAACAACAGTTTTTAATTTAGAGTCGGGATTGTAATCCTGGAAAACTTTAGCTGTAAAAAAAGTAGCGGCCGCAGTAGCTGCGGTATGTCCTGCAAAAAAAGACCTTTGCGAGTCATTATCCTTCCTTCTTGCTGCATCAGCAATTGTTCCATAAACCAAAGGCCTGCTTCTATACACTGTTCCTGCAGCCATGGTAAATGCTGCTCCTGTTACAGCCATAGTTTCTAAATATAATGTAAGCACCCTGCCTATATCATGTCTTTCATTTTTATTAACTAATGCCATTACAACCGGCCATCCAAACGAAAAGTAAAAAGGAACGTAACTGGCATCATCGGCCTTTGTTGAATAATAGCCTGCATTACCCCGATCGAAAAAAGGCACCTTATCTCTAGTTTTAGCTCTTAATTGAAGATCTGTGAGATGGTCTTTTTTCCCGATAAGACGCGTTCCTAACAATGTTAAACCAATACCTGCAACTATTACAGGTACATCTCTTTTAAAGGTAACTGTATAAGGGGATGCAGATTTATCTGAAGCAGCATAATTGCTTGCTGTTTTAGGAAACAAGACAGAAGCAGACATTTGAACAGTAGTATCGGGCAAAGTTGTTCTTATAGTATCGGGCACGGCTGTTCTTGTGGTATCCGGCGAGCTTGTTTTTGTAGTATCAGCCGCCGGACTTTGGATTGTATCCTGGGCATTTACCGTTGGGAGAAAAGTAATTGCAGTTAAACAGAAAGAAATTAAATACTTCATCATAGCTGTTGTTTTATTTTTTTAGATGACCCCTATTGGATAAAAATTTCTACAAAATTTTGTTTGGATTCAATAAAGCCTTCTCATAAAATATGTTTTAAAAAGAGAGAGCTTTATTATAAATGTTATTTCTACTTTATGCAAAAACAATGCTCAAGAAGCAGTGCGTTTTTGCAATAAAAAAAACCACACAATTTAATTCACCCAGGTTCTTATAAAATTATACAACTACAACCTGCAGGTCATTTTTTTCGTTCTTTAATATAACCCGTAAACGAAATTGCCTGCCTGTTATTGCTTGTTACCTGCAAAGAGGCATAACCCTTTTCAGAACCACTAAGAAATAGTTGCCTGACATCCCGTGCATCTTTTGGAGTTATTAAAACATTCCAGCCCCCCTTTTTTTTAGGTTGAACGTTTAAGTCGAACTTAGTTGATGTAAGTTTAATGCCACCGTCCAAAGGGTTAATAGGCGCTGAGTAAGCACGGCCAAAATACGGCAGGTCAGTTACCAGAGTATCTTCGGAAACGCAAACACTGTAAACTGAAGTTAAAAAAATGGTACGTCCACCCATAGGAGAGGCGGACTCTGCAATAAATACAAAATCTTTAGAGTTTATAATACTTTGAACTTTGGCTTCCGTCTCTTTTTCTACGTCTTTCTTTGCATCCTGTGCATGCGCTGTATTTAAAGTAAGTATCGAAACAAATAACACCACAGTTTTCCTGATTTGTATGAACGTCATATTGGTCATGCTTTTATTTTCAGCACATTTCCAAATGTTATACCATAGGTTTAACAAAAAACGTCTTTATACAATAGATAAGTTAAAAAACAGTTGCTAATATATGTTCAAGGAGAGCTATGCAATTTTCCGGGAAAAAGGTTTTCGAATATACTTCATAGCGAATATGCTTTAATCTTATTCAGTGAAAAGATAACATACTATAAAACTGCGGGAACTGTTAATCGAAATAAGTTAACAAGAACCAGAAAGGCTAATATCCTCCGGGATAATATTTTTTTCCGAAAACAAGCACATTAGCTCTGCCGTTTAAAACACTACCACCGGTAGTGCGATACTTAAATTCGATCTTATCTATAGGCTTTCCTTCGCGGGCAAGTTCTATAACTTTGCTATTCTGGTTAGAGTTGATAATTTCATCAACAGCCGGCTGGAGCACATCTCCATTTCTGAAGTATATTTTTAAATAACTAAGCCTGATATCGCGATCCTCTACTTTAAATCGTAACGCAGTAAATTCATTTCTGCTGGTAACAGGTATGTCGTCCTTATCTCTTAAAAAATTTACTTTACGTTCACCTAACAGTTCCCATCCTTCCTCGATTGCGATACTGCGGGTATTTGTGCAGGAAAACATTAACAGTAAAGCGATAAACCCAAAACTTGTTATAAATAAAAAATTTTTCATAGTATCTTTTTTTAAAAAAAAATAGCCTTGTACAGTTTACTTTGTTTAAGATATTAAATATTGCAAAAGGTTTATCTCTTATTTTTTATCTCTCAAGTTTATTCCAAAAACTACATCAATTAATATTCAAAATATCAATTGCTTAAGTGTAATTAAAATTTAGAAAACCGGCAATCATTGTAGATAACAAAATGTATTAAAGATGTTTTAAGTAATTTATAAATTGCTTTCGATCTACCATTCTTGCTCCTAAACTTTCTAAGTGTTCGGTATACACCTGGCAGTCTATTAATTCAATCCCTTCACTCTTCAACATTTCTACGTATTTAATAAAGGCATACTTGCTTGCATTGCTTATATGGCTAAACATACTTTCTCCAAAAAAAAAGTTTCCCATACGAACACCATATAGTCCACCTGATAATTTACCGTCCTGCCACACTTCGGCACTGTGTGCAAATCCCATTTTATGCAATTGATTATACGCACTTTCTACCTCATTTGTTATCCATGTTCCATCCTGTTCATTTCGTTCTGTTTCTTTACAAGCTTTTATTACTTCGGCAAAGGCTTTATTAACGGTAAACCCGAAAGTATTTCTTTTTAATAAAGCTTTCATGCTTTTGCTAATCTTTAACTCATCAGGAAACAAAACAAATCGGGGATCAGGACTCCACCACAACGGAATATTGCCATCAAACCAGGGAAATATACCTTTCTGATACGCTAATAATAATCGTTCTGCTGATAAATCTCCGCCAATCGCCAACAGGCCATCGGGCAGTGCTTCATCAACAGGCGGAAACCATACGTTTCCATTTAATACATGCAAAGGCATTAAGAAAGTAGAAGTTAAAAATTCATAAAGTAAAAAGCAATGCCTGGGTCTTCGCCAACTTTATTAAATATTATGGGAAATGAAGAGAGCAAATAGAAATAAAAGCAGCAGGAGAGAGCAAATTAGAAACAGATATAGTCTTATTACTTCAAAGTTTTAACTTTTTTAATTACTGAGCCATTACTTCTATTGTTGCTCCAATTCCACGCTCTGTTATAGCATCACATTTTGGTTTAAGTTCTTTATAGCTGCCATTTTTTACAGCGTATTTTCCCTGTGTATGTATTAGCAATGCACATTGTTCGGCCTGTTCTTCGGTATGTCCGCACACATCTATCAACGTTTCAATGACCCAATCAAAAGTGTTTACTTCGTCGTTCCAAACAATAATCTGGTAAGACTTTTCAAAAGCAATAAGAACATCATCTCCGATTTTCTCCAATGTTTCTATTGCTGCATTTCTAAACATAGCTGCTTCTAATTTTGGTAAAGTTATCATATATTAATATAGAATTATACCACCTTTTATAAATTCTAAGCCGTTAATTTCGCAGAATTTTTAAGATATATTCAGAGATGGGATTATTCAAAAGATCGCTAAAAAAGTTAACCGCAGAAGAAGATCTTGCGCCTGTTATTACTGTGGATAGCATCTATCGCGGACTTGATTACCTTATAGAACTAATTAAACAGATACGTCCTTCAAATCCCTATAATATTACAGAGGCTGAATTAAAATTTAAAGCTCTTTTTTACCAATTACATAATGACAAGAGGCTTTTATTTTCTCTGCGTAAAGCGCTTTTATCGCAATTTCAAAACAGCAATTTCGTACCGGCACTAACTGAAAGCGGATTGGTAAGTTCGCGTGGTTTTTTGCAGGAAAGCCTTATAAAACTTAAGCACAAAGTTTTACCGCCGCTGCAAGAGCCGGATAATTTTCTATACATTATAAATCATATCTTTTATAATAAAACCGACCCATATCTGGGTAGCTGCAATTGATAAGGAACTATGGATTAATCTGTTTTCAGTTTTAGGGATACAGATGGATGCTGAAGATAGACAAGTAACTCACCAAAACATTCAGGCATTACACATTCTTACGCTAAAAATAGTTACACTCGGGTTTGAACTCGAAATAATAACTCCTATGGGGAAGGTTAATTATAATCATAATCCATTCATTTTATTAGACCGGAGTGTAGATCAATATTTAGACCTGCATGAAAATAACGCCGACAACTACAAACTAACTGAAGGTGTAAGCAAAATTATTGAAGCCATAGAAGCATGCAACAAAACAGTTCAATTTATAAGTGAACAACGTAAGAAAAATGGAACAAGTCTTTCTCAGACTTACATGCTATTACGCCTTGAGCAAAATTTAGACAGGCTATTGCTTATAACAGATGTATTGGATAATGACAAGAAATTTAACGGGCTGAGGTTTTTAGAATATTTTGTACAAATAATAATTAACGAGAAGAAAAAGAACAGTCTGCGTGCATTTTTCAGCGCCAACTTTTCATTTATTGCCTACAAAATAACAGAACATGGCGGGGTGCGTGGCGAAAAGTACATAACCACCACACCCAAAGAATATTGGCAAATGATAAAAGCCGCAATGGGCGGCGGCTTTATTATATCGTTTATTGCTGTTATAAAAAACCTTTTAACCAGGCTTGATTTAGCGCCTTTCTGGCAAGGGTTTGCTTACAGCATCAATTATTCAATCGGCTTTCAGTTAATGCACGAACCAATACTACGCTTGCTACCAGGCAACCCGCATTTACCGCTTCTGCACTTGCAGCTTCATTAGATTCGATTGCCAGTAACCGACGTCGTGAAATGCTTAGCCTTGTTATTACCATTGCGCGAACTGTACGAAGCCAACTTGCTTCTTTCTTTGGCAACCTTATTATAGTTTTTCCACTGTCTTTTTCGCTGGCCGCTTTATATCAAATAACTACCGGAGAATTATTGGTTGATGCGAAAACAGCTAACAAAATATTAGTCGGCCAACATCCGTTATTAAGCTTTTCAATTTTATACGCCTGCATTACCGGTTTCTTTTTATTCATGAGCGGCATAATTGCAGGATACATTGAAAATGGAATTAATTATGGAGAATAGGGGAGCACCTGCAAAACCATCCGTTATTTAAAAATACTGTGCCTGCTGCCAAACTTAAAAAGTTAACAACGTATGTAGAGCAGCATTTCGGCTCTTTGATAGGTAATACATCGCTGGGTTTCTTTCTTGGAATGGCAGGCTTCATAA
>MWYU01000540.1 GCA_002050375.1 Chitinophagales bacterium 62-2 | reverse complement strand
ATAGAAGATGTTGATACCCGGGCATTAGTTTCTCATGTTCGTACAGTAGGCGCAATGAATTGCATTATTTCGTCGGAAGTATTAGATGTAGAACAATTGAAAGCTCAACTGGATAATGTGCCAAGCATGGATGGTTTGGAGCTGGCATCTAAAGTAAGTACACAAACGTCATACGAGCAGGGTAATGCAAATTCTTCCATCAGGATTGCTGTAGTTGATTATGGTGTTAAGCAAAACATTCTTACCTGCATGACATCGCGAGGCGCACACATAAAAGTGTTTCCATCTACAGCAACGCTTAGCGAAATGAAAGATTTCAACCCCAATGGTTATTTCATTTCAAACGGTCCCGGCGATCCCGCGGCAATGGGTTATGCGGTAAATACTTTAAAGGAAATTTTAGAAGAGGATAAACCTGTTTTTGGAATTTGTCTCGGGCACCAATTATTAGCATTAGCTAATGACATTCCAACTTATAAAATGCATCACGGACACCGCGGATTAAATCATCCTGTTATGAATATTATTTCAGGTAAATGCGAGATCACTACGCAAAATCATGGTTTTGGTGTTAACCCTGATGCTGTAAAAAATAATCCTGATATTGAGATCACTCACGTAAACCTAAATGATAAAAGTATTGAGGGCATAAGGATGAAAAGAAAACCAGCCTTTAGCGTACAATACCATCCTGAAAGTTTTCCTGGTCCGCACGATAGCAGGTATTTATTTGATGAATTCATCGAAATGATGAAATAGAAACTCCACCAGCCCTCCTGTTTGGAGGGTTTTTGTTTATATTAGGTATTTATAACGCTCCTACAAAATTGCTTCATGAGAATTGCTATAATAAATGGTCCAAATTTGAACTTGCTCGGCAAAAGAGAAACTGATATTTATGGAAATAAACCTTTTGAGGTTTATTTAGATGAATTAAAAAAACAGTTTCCTGATGTTGCATTTACTTATTTTCAAAGTAATATTGAAGGGGAACTGGTTGATGAACTGCAAAGGGTTGGTTTTGAGTTTGACGGTATCGTATTAAATCCTGCTGCATATACCCATACTTCAGTTGCTATAGGTGATGCAATTGCAGCAATTAAGACCCCTGTAATAGAAGTCCATATTTCAAATGTTCATGCAAGAGAAGATTTCCGTAAGCTCTCTCACGTGTCAGGCAAATCGGTTGGAAGTATTTTTGGGTTGGGGATGAAAGGGTATGAATTCGCAGTGAGGTGGTTTATAGATAAGAATTAACCGACTAATAAGAACGGTTTCCTGCTGGTTGAATCATTTATTCTTCGCAGCAGCAGGTTGACGTTCAACACCTCCACCTTCTTCATTTTTTCCCGCTACTTTGTTATCTAATGGTTTTGAAAACGCCTCCACCTTTCCGGCTTCAGTTTGTTTTTTATTGCGATAAACTCTATTATTCAACAAGAGTTGAACACTATCTAATTTAGCTATATAAATGCTTCGTCCGTGGGTGCCTAATACAATTTCACTATCCCGTGGATGAACAACAATATCGTGAACAGGAACACTTTTAGGTAAGCCGTTTGTCCAACCCATAAAGCTACTACCCGCATTAATACTAACGTACAGGCCGCCATCGGTACCAACATAAATAATGCTATCGTATTTATTGTCTTCCTTAATAACGTTAATCGGTTCGTTAGGTAAGTCTCTGCCGATTTGTTTCCATGTTGCTCCATAATTCTCGCTAACATATAAGTAGGGAAGAAAGTTATCGTTGCGATAACCATTCAACGAAGCATAAACTCTTCCCTCTTTAAAAGCGCTGGCTGTTAGGCGGCTTACATACAATCCCCGGGGAAGTTTCGTGCTCACATTCGTCCAGGTATAGCCCCCGTCTCTGCTAACTTGAATATTTCCATCATCAGTGCCTGCATACAACAATCCAAATTTTAAAGGGCTTTCAGTAATAGTAGACAATGTTCCGAAAGGCACATCGCCCTGTTTAGGGTTGGTAGTTAAATCTTCGCTTATTGCAGGCAAAGTATCGGCACGATTAAGCGACCGGTGAAATTTGTTGCTGCCATAATAAAACACATCCTGGTTGTGGCGACTTAATAGAATGGGAGTTTGCCAGTTATAACGTAAGGCCACTTCTCCTAAATCATTACCTGGATGAATATATAAGGGCTTGTCTCCCGGCGCCTGCAAAGCTGTTTCTTTTTCTTCAGGATTCTCTTCGTCCTTAGTATTTCCCTTTAGGGCCTCAACTTCGGCTTCTATAGCTTTTGCCAAAGCTTCAGGCATTACACTTTCTGTACTTCGGCGGGCATAATTACCAAATTGAAAGCCGGAATAAACAGTTTTATTATCTCTCCAGTCTACCTGCACCTGCATCCCATCGCCGCCATTTAGTCTTTTAAATGAGTAATTGCCTTCATCAAGCCAGCTATAATCTTCTTTATTATTGCTTGGTCCAAACCATGAGCCGTTGTCCTGCAAGCCACCGTACACATTGTAAGGCTTTGCCATATCAACAGCAACTGAATAGAATTGACCAACAGGTGGAGTATTTGCTTTAAACCAATGCTCGCCATTATCATAAGTAATATTGCAGCCACCGTCGTTTCCAATAATGATATGGCTATCTCTGTTAGGGTTTATCCATGCTATATGATGATCCGCATGTACATTTTCTTTATCCATTTTCTTCCAGGTTTTTCCGCCATCGGTACTTAATTCAACATCGTAGCCTGTGATTACAAGCTTATTTTCGTTTACAGGACTAACGAAAATTTTTCCGAAATAGTAGCCATACGTGCTGTATAAAGTCAAATCCTTTTGATTGGTTTTTTTCCAGCTTTTGCCGCCATTATCGCTGCGGTAAATTTCTGCTCCAATAATCGGAGTTTCAAATAGTGCCGTATTTGCATCATATAAATAGTCCCAAATAGCTGAAGGGTTAAGTTTATTAAACTCTATTAACTGCTTAACCAATTGTGCATTGTATTTATTCGGAAACCGGTTTTTTTTAAAAAATGTATCGAGTTTAGGATTATCTAATCCTAAAAATTGTTCGCGGGTAAGACCTTTAAAATCTTTTAAAACATACTTACTCGTATCCACTTTCTTTTGAGCAGTGTCAGGTTTATGAGCCTGGTTATCAAGTACTGCATATACAATTTGCGGATTTCTCGGGTATACTGCAATGCCAATGCGGCCAATACCCTCACCTGACGGAAATCCTGAACCTTGTTTAGTTATCGATGACCAGGTTTCTCCGCCATCCGTGCTTTTATAGATGCCGCTTGTTTTGCCGCCTTCTTCAAAGTTCCAGGCTCTGCGTGTTCTGTACCAAGCCGCAGCATATAATTCCCCAGGGTTTGATGGATTAATATCAATGTCAACGACGCCGGTGTTGTCATTTACGAACAAAGTTTGCTTCCATGTTTTTCCGCCATCTACGGTTTTATAAACACCCCTTTCTTTGTTAGCTGAATACAGATGCCCTAAAACTGCAACCCATACTATGTTATCATCTGTTGGGTGTAATTGTATTTTGCCAATATGGTGGCTTTCGGGCAAGCCAAGATATTGCCAGCTTTTACCGTTGTTGCTGCTTTTATACACACCAATGCCCGCATACGAACTTCGGCTGCTGTTTACTTCACCGGTGCCAACCCAAATGGTTTTTGTTAGCCAGTTGACGGCAATGTCGCCTATGCCAATTACATCTTCGGTGTCGAACAGAGATGTAAAACTTTGGCCGTTATTAGTAGTATGCCATAAGCCACCGGTAGCGTACGCTACATAAAATTCAGTTGGATCAGCAGGGTTTACTTCTATGTCATCTACACGGCCACTCATAACAGTAGGGCCGATATTTCTAAAAGGAATATGATTAACAAGTGATCGTTGTTGTAAGGCTTTTCTTTGTTGCACACTCTTCATGCGTTCTGCAGCCGGCGTTGGCTTGACTTGCGCAAGACTTATAATGGAAATTAAAAGAGTAATTGCAAGGATGGTTTTTTTCATTCCGGAGATAATTTTAAAAATCCTTCCTATAACAGGTGCTTTTTCTAAGGAAAGTTATAAAGCTAATATTTAACAGCTAATCATAAAATCTTTTTGCTATTTCTGCTAATTTCGAAGAACTAATTTACAAGAAATGAGACTTTATATTCTTCCCTTATTGTTGATTTCGTTTCAAGTATCCGCTCAGTATAAAAACTACAAACTCACGGGCAAAGGCGATACAATTAATATAGTTGACAGAAACGATCTTCGCCAGGGCCGGTGGGCAGTAAAGGTGGATGGTGTAAGAGGCGAGCCGGGTTATGAAGAGGAAGGGGTATATAAAGATGGTAAGAAAGAAGGAGTGTGGCGATTGTTTACAACAATGGCAGATTTAATTGCCGTTGAACGATACCGCTGGGGAAACAAAGATGGAAAAAATCAGTACTTCAATATCCGGGGACTTCTGCGCGAAGAAAGCTGGAAAGCAGTTAATCCTGATAACCCGTATGATACCATAGATGTACCTGATTTGATGGATCCTAATAAAGTAACAAGAAAGGTTATAAAGATAGAGGGCACAGCTATTAAACACGGAGACTGGAAGTATTTTGATGGCGCCACAGGAAGTTTGGTAAAAAAGGATACTTATTTTTTAGATAAGTTAGAAGACCCGATGGCTAAATTAATGGCAGCCGAAAAAGCGGCAGCCGACACGACAAACGGTAAAACAACAAAGGCACCGGCCAAACCCAAACCAAAAGAAGTTTTGGACTTTGAAAAGAAAATAGGAAAGAAGAAAATAAAGGTGATTGACGGCAGAACTTATAATTAATCAATAAAGCGAGAAATCCTTCAACGTTTCGCTTGTTTTATAGTTTTTCAATGCAGCAGGAGTAAGCGGGGATGGCAGATGGTGTTTATGTATCTGCTTCATTTCGGAAAGACCCGTTGCTTCGTACTAACCTGTTATATATTAATCTGGGCCTTAATAAAGATGGCGTACCTGTATTTAAAGAGTCAGCACAGGCATATGGATTAGCAGACACAGGATTTAGTACGCAAGGCTACTTTTTTGATTATGATAAAGACGGAGACCTTGATCTTTACCTTGTAACAAACGAATTGTACGATCCTCTTACGCCAATACGGTTTCGCCCTAAAATAACTGATGGCGGCGCTTTAAATACTGACAGGCTATACCGCAATAATGGTAATGGTACATTTACCAATATATCGCAGGAGGCAGGTATTTTAATAGAAGGGTGGGGACACGCTGCCTGTATTTCTGATTTCAACATGGATGGATGGCCCGATATCTATGTTGCTAATGATTTCGTTTCGAGTGATCTTCTATACATCAACAACCGCAACGGAACTTTTACAAATAGATTAGGCGAATATTTTAAACACACGGCATGGAATGCCATGGGTAGTGATGCGGTAGATATAAACAACGATGGCCTTCCCGATCTGATCTCCTTAGAGATGTTGCCAGAAGATAATCTTCGAAAAAAAAGAATGTTCGGAGGCAATGAATATTATAATTATTTCAACAGCAGTCAGTTCGGATACGAGCATCAATATGTTCGTAATGTATTGCAATTAAATAGTGGGATGACACCGCTGGGTCACCCTGTATTTAGTGATGTCGGTTTAATGGCAGGAATGTATCAAACCGACTGGAGCTGGTGCCCATTGGCCGCTGATTTTGATAATGATGGTTTTCGTGACCTTATTATTTCAAATGGTCTGCCTCGGGATGTAACAGACCTTGATTACATATCTTATGACAATGGTCAGGGAGGGGGAGCTGCAAATTTATCCCTCTCCATGGCCAACACGCTGCCTGTGGTAAAAATAGACAACTATGCATTTAAAAATAAAGGCGGTATTCTATTCGAAAATGTAACGAAGGCATGGGGCCTGGAAAGATCCTCTTTTTCAAATGGAAGCGCTTACGCCGACCTCGACAATGACGGCGATCTTGATCTGATAGTAAACAACATTAATAACGAAGCATTTGTTTATGAGAATACTTCAAAAAAGGGATCTACTCATACGCTTTCGGTAAAACTTCAGGGAGCAGGGTTAAACAAAAATGCAATGGGGGCAAGTGTGCATATTTATTATGCAGGTCAGCAGCAATATTATGAACATCAACCAGCCCGAGGTTATTTGTCCACAATGGACGGCAGGGCACATTTTGGTTTAGGTTCCGTCTCCTCCGTCGATTCAATAAAAGTAAAATGGCCTGACGGAAAAACCGGGTTAATTACTAATGTTAAAGCAGACCAGCTTATCACTATTTCCTATGGCGAAGGACAGCACAACGAAACAACTTCTCAAAAAAAAGCATCAATTTTTACCTCTGCAGCCAACAGGTATAACATTCATTATAAACCAACAGAAGTAGATTTTATTGATTATAACATTCAGCCTACTCTTCCGCATAAGCTAAGTCAGTATGGTCCTGGTATTGCCGTAGGCGATATTGATAACAATGGTTATGATGATTTTTATTTAAGCGGAACATCCGGAAACCCCGGTGTTTTCTTTATGCAGGATAAAAACGGAAACTTCTCATTAGATACCACCCGTATTGGTCGTATACCAAACGAATTGGAAGAAGAGATGGGCGTGTTATTTTTTGATGCAGATAACGACGGAGACCTCGACCTGTATACAGTGAGCGGTAGTTATGAAATTCCGCCAAATAATGTTGTTGCACAGGATAGATTGTTTATCAACAATGGAAAAGGGCAGTTTCAAAAATCAGTTTCCGCACTTCCTAAGGAAGTAACAAATGGCTCTTGTGTTAAGGCTGCAGATTTTGATAAAGATGGCGACCTTGATCTGTTTGTTGGCGGACGGGTAGTAGCTGGCGCTTATCCAACAAACCCCAAAAATTTCCTTTATAAAAACACTGGTGGAAAATTTATTGATGTTACCCAACAAATGAGTCCTCAGTTGCAGAATGTGGGAATGGTTACAGATGCATTATGGTCGGATTTTGATAACGATGGAAAAATTGACCTCGTATTAACGGGCGAGTGGATGGCTGTGTCTTTTTTTAAGAACACCGGCAGTTCATTTGTACCGGTTACCAACGCAACGGGTATAAGCCAGCATATAGGTTGGTGGAATAGCCTTGTTTCGGGCGACTTTGATAATGATGGAGATATAGATTATGTGGCAGGAAATGTTGGGCTTAATTCGAATTACTGTGCAACCTCTGCCGAGCCTATGACGCTTTATGCAAAAGATATTGATAATAATGGGTCGTTAGATGCGATGGTGTTTTGTTATATGAAAGCAGCCGATGGAAGCAGAAAACCTTTCCCGATGCACACAAAGGATGATTTGGCAAGCCAGTTGGTGTCCATTCGTAAAAAGTATCCTACCTATAAATCCTTTGGGCTTGCATCGATGAATGAGTTATGGAGTGAAAAGGATAAACAAGGTGCAATAAAAAAAATGGCTAACGATCTTCGGTCAGCTTATATAGAAAATAAGGGTAACGGCAAATTTGAAATAAAACCTTTGCCTCTTGAAGCCCAGGCTGCCCCAATTTATGGTATGATGAGTGAAGATGTTGATGGCGATGGAAACCTTGATTTATTGTTGGTAGGAAATGATTATGGAATGGAACCTTATAGCGGTCGCCATGATGCTTTTAACGGGTTATTGCTTAAGGGCGACGGCCAAGGAGATTTTAATAGTTTATCAATAGCAGAAAGTGGCTTTTTTGTAAAAGGAGATGCAAAAGGCCTGGCCAAAGTACATACAGCTAATAATGAAGATATCTGGATAGCTACACAGAAC
>MWYU01000511.1 GCA_002050375.1 Chitinophagales bacterium 62-2 | reverse complement strand
TCCCTTTTTCTCCCTGTACAATACAGACTGGTTTTGTAAACCATTATTCTTATAAAAATATATATAGCCTCCTTCCTTAAAAGGCGCAGAATACTTTTCGTAGTTCCATAATTCTGTCAAACGCTTTTTTATGGCATCCCTGTAAGGTATGTTAGCAAGGTAAGCATCCGATACTTTGTTCTCGCGCTGCACCCAGTCTTTGGTATCTTCTGCCATATCATTTTCAAGCCAGCGATAAGGATCACTTACGTTAGTTGCAAAGAAAGTATCTGTTTGTTCTGTAGTTTTTGTTTCAGGATATTTACCTGTAAAAGAGCCGGGCTTTTGAGCTATTGATGTCATGCCGATAAACAATGTTGTTAATCCAATTAAGTATAAGTTCATGTCAATCTTTAATATCCTGAAAAATAGGAAAAAGTGATGAAGTGGCAAGAATGTTACTCATGGTTGAGCAGGTACAAAAGAGTTTCCTAATTGGCAAGCAAAAAAACTTCCTGCAAATCCATTACTTAAATGTGTAGAAAGCTTGCTCAAGACTATCTCTCCCATTAGCAATAGGAATGGAAGAAGTTTGTTCAATCTTTATACTACAGCAAACAGAACATGCCCGGACTTTTCAAAAAAAATTCTTTGCTTCATTTTTTAGTTGCGCTTACCAATTTATACAGTTTGCCGTCGGCCTTAGTTAATATATACAATTCACCACGTGCGTCTTTGCCAAAGTGCAAGTCTACCCGTTTGCTTCCGCAAAGTTCTGCAAGGGACTTAAGAGAGTCATTTATAGAGATTTTCCATTCTTTTACAAGAGCATGCGTGCCTTGCTTTACCTGCGCCAGGTCTATATAAAACAACCTGCCTTGTGGAATATCGCCAAACATATATTTCCCCTTCAATTGCGGGATTGTTGTACCGGAATATTCAAACCCTCCTGAAATAGCCTTGCCTTCATCGTGGTCGTACTGGGCAACAGGATAAGTGATATGATAACTACTATCATTAACCGCAAGTGGATACACTTTATTTAACTCCCCGTAAGGATTTATAACAAAACTGCCTTCCCTTACTGGCCATCCATAATCATGGCCTTTCAACACCATGTTTACCGACTCAATATTACCGTGTCCAATATTACAAACCAGCATTTGCCTTTTCTTACTCCAGCTAATTCGATGCGGGTTTCTAAAACCGTAGGCATAGATCTCGCCAAGGTTTGCAGTATTTTGGTTTTTGACAAATGGATTTTGTGGAGGAATGCCATAGCGGCCATTAGCGCTGTTTCTACCTGCGGGATTTATGCGAAGAATAGTACCCCATATTTTTTCAGGACTATGAGCTAAAAAGGGATAGCCATTTTCAACGCTGCCTCCATCGCCAATGCCGATGTATAAGAGCCCGTAATCCTCATCACCAGGTGTAGCAAGAGGATTAAAGGTAATCTCCTGAATGCCATGATTAACTGCAACCATATTTACTCTGAATAGTTCCCTTTCTATTCCTGAAAATACAGGGGCGAAAGGATTGTCTGCTTTCCATTCAGTCAGCACCCATTGCAGGGTTACCTTTATGGAATCAGCATAACTAAAATCTGCTTTGGCAGAACCCGGGGGTTCAGTATGCGTAGTATATATTAGTCCATTTCTGGCAAATTGGGGATGAAAAGCAAAACTGCCAAACCCTGTACCGAGCCCCGGCTGAAGAATGAATTTAGGTTCCAGCTTAGCCATATCCATATAAATCACAGGCTTGTTATGCTGTAGCTTATATAGTTTGCCGCGCAAGTCAAGAACAAATAAATCATTTGTATTTGGCTTGAAATCTAACTTTGTTATTCTTGTCATTGGCAGCTTACCACTGTCAATCGAAGGAGGAAAGTGTGTTACCTGTTTCAGTTCCACAACTAAGTTAGAAAGCTGGATTTTGTCAGGTATCGGGTTTGTTAGTCCCTTCCTATCATCCTTCGACACCTTTCGGTTAGAAACCTTCTTCGAATTTAAAAATGCGGTTATTTCCTTTAATTCATCATCTGTAAATGTGGCAAATGATGGCATCACTACTTTATATTTTTTATATAATTTTTGAGCCCGTTCGTCTTTAGAATTAATAACCTGTTGAGGATTCTTTATAAAATGATAGATCCATTCGGCAGAAACGCTGGCTGTTAATCCGGCTAACTGGGGACCAATACCATCCTGGCGAAAGTTATGACAACCACTGCAATGCTGGTTAAACAAGGCTTTACCTTTAGTAATGGTTGCAGAGTCTGTAGAGATAGATTTGTTATCTGCAGACGTTTCGTAATTGCAGGCAGCAAAATAAAATAAATAGAAAACAGCGCTCAATAAAACAAGAAATGTTTTTTTCATAATCAACCATGCATCGTTATATCAAATTTAAAACAAGGCGTTGGAGAATGAAATTCTGAACTTCCTTGTGATGAAACTAATTTTATCTACTTAACCACTTGTTTATTTCCTGCTTCAACCACCGGCAAGGTTACGTCTGGCACGTCTTCTTCTTCGTATTCCAAATCTTTTGAAAAAGTTTCTTCCAGTTGCGATAGGGCTATTATAGCAATGGTTACAATCAGTGTAGCCACTAATACTGCACTTGTTGTTAGACCAAACACACCCTTTCCAAATACAAACAAAGCCGATATAGGTATCACTGATGCTCGTACGAAGTTGGGAACCGTAGTTGCTACCGTCGCACGTATGTTAGTTCCGAATAGCTCTGCGGCAATGGTTACAAAAAGCGTCCAGTAACCATTAAAAAAACCTAAGCATGCACAAAGTATATAGAAGGTAGTGAGGCTTTGTGTTTTTGTAAGTAAATAAGCCAGCATAAGTACATAAGAGCCAACCAGGAAAATCAGCATACCTTTTTTACGGCTGCGAAAACGCTGGCTCAAATAGCCGCTTACCAGATCGCCAAGTACTTGTCCTGTAAATGCCAGCATCACGGCTTTTCCGGCAACAATGGGTTCATTTACGCCTAAGGCAGCGCCAAATTCAGGTGAAAAGAAAATTAATACACCTGATACAAACCAAATTGGCGTACCTATTAATATGGAACATAAATATTTCGAAAACCGTGGCCAGGCGGAAAACAGCATCAGGAGATTACCTCGTTTAACGTGTTTCTTTTTTATATGCAGAAACATTCCGGACTCAAACACGCTAACCCTTAAAAGAAGTAAAGCCAGGCCTAAACCACCTCCAACAAAATAAGAAATCCGCCAGTCAAACATGTCAGCTACAAAGTAGGCAAGGATAGCACCCAACACACCTACCGTAGCCACTAATGTGGTACCATAACCTCGTATTTCTTTGGGTAATATTTCCGCTACTAATGTAATGCCTGCTCCCAATTCGCCAGCCAAACCAACGCCGGCAATAAATCGTATCACCAGGTATTGAGGGAAAGCAGAGACAAAGCCATTGGCAATATTGGCAAGTGAGTACAATAATATAGAACCGAAAAGCACTGACCGCCTCCCTTTTTTATCACCTATTATTCCCCATAAAATACCTCCGGCTAACATACCCGCCATTTGAACGTTTAAAATAAGCAGGCCTTTTGAAAATAGTTCATCGCCCGTTAAACCTAACTCCTTTAAACTTGGTACACGCACAATATTGAATAAGAACAGATCATACATGTCTACCATATATCCAAGCGCAGCTACAATTACAGGTATCGTTAGAAGTTGCCGAAGCAGCGAATTTGAAGACATTGAGTTGGATGTTTATTATTATTAAACCTTACAAACGCGGAATAGTTAGTCCACCGTCAACCATTAACACCTGACCGGTAGAATACGGGAAATAATCGAGCGCTAAAGCAACTACGGCTTTGCCAACATCGTTTGCTTCACCCCATCTTTTTTGAACTGTCAGGCCTTCTGCAATCAATTTATCATATTTTTCAGTTACACCCGCTGTCATGTCGGTTCGGATAATACCGGGACGAACTTCGTAAACCGGAATATTATACTCGCCTAAACGGGTTGCAAATAATTGAGTTGCCATACTTAAGCCTGCTTTAGCTACACAATATTCACCACGTTGCACAGATGCTACAGTAGCAGAAATAGAGGAAACGTTTACAATACAGCCCTTGAAGTCCGGGTTTTCGCGTTGCTGTTCTATCATCCAATTGGCTGCGGCCTGTGTTAAAAAGTAAGGCCCTTGTAAGTTAGTCGTTAAGAGACGGGTAAAGCTTTCTTCGGTAGCTTCCAGTATGTCCTTCCGCTCTTTTGGTGCAACGCCGGCATTGTTAACCAGTACATGCAGATGGCCGTAATCTTCTTTGATTTCATTTATCATCCGTGCTCTATCAGGGGCAGAGGCAACATCACCCCGACAATAAATTACCTTACCGCTAAAAGTTTTTAATTGTTTAATTGCTTCTGAAATTTCTTCCTCTGCACGCACGCCATTAATGGCAATATCGAAACCAGCTTGTGCTAATTGCAGGGCTATGCCAAAACCAATGCCGCGGCTGCCACCTGTAATAAATGCAACTCTTCTCATTATAATCTATTGAATTTCGGGTACCGTTACCCAACATCGTTTCGCCCAGCTTTCCAGGCCTTTTTCTGCCAGTTGCACACCTTTTGCGCCTTCATGTAGATCCCATGGGAACGGAGTGCCTTTTACAATGTGCTTTAGAAATAATTCCCACTGCACCTTAAATGCATTCTCGAAAGGCTCCTGTTCAGGCACCTTTGCCCAACCCTCAAAAAAATTAATAGGTTGCGCAATGTCGGGGTTCCAGGTGGGTTTAGGGGTATTGCCGTAATGCTGAATATAACAATCGCGGAGCCCCGCTACTGCTGAGCCTTTAGTACCGTCTACCTGCAACGTCAACAAATCATCCCTACGAACACGAACTGTCCACGACGAATTGAAATGGGCAATGATTCCATTTTCTAATTCAAAAGTTGCGTAGGCTGCATCATCCGCGGTGCATTTATAAGGTTTGCCTTGTTCGTCAATACGTTCAGGAATATGTGTTGCGCCAAAACAGGAAACAGCTTTTACCTTTCCAAAGATATGGTCGAGCACATAGCGCCAATGGCAAAGCATGTCTATGATTATGCCGCCGTCGTCTTCTTTACGGTAGTTCCAGGAAGGGCGCTGAGGCGGAATACTGTGACCTTCAAAAACCCAGTAACCAAATTCGCCCCGCACCGATAATATCTTACCAAAGAAGTCGTTCTGAATGAGACGCTGCAATTTCAACAACCCTGGCAGCCACAGTTTATCCTGTACGACTCCGTTTTTGACCCCGGCCTCTTTACAAAGTTGGTATAACTCCAGCGCGGTTTCTGTACTAACAGCAGTAGGTTTCTCGCAATAAACGTGCTTACCCGCTTTTACCGCTTGCCGTACACCTTCTGCCCGGCGCCCTGTGGTTTGAGCATCAAAATATACATGATAAGACGGATCATTCATTACACTGTTCAGGTCGGTAGTAAATTTGCTAACACCGCTTTGCTCTGATAGCTTTTGCAGTTTAACAGCATCGCGACCCACCAACACGGGATCGGGCATGATAAATTCGGAAGGACTAACCTGAACCCCGCCTTGTTTAATAATTGGTACAATCGAGCGCATCAAATGTTGGTTCGTTCCCATCCGGCCGGTAACGCCGTTCATTATAATCCCTATTTTGTGAATTGTGGGGTTCATTTGAAAGTTATAAGTGGTAAGTTAAATTCTTTGGTAATTCAATGTTTTATTTTCATGGTTTTTGAGAAGCCACTACCATTTTATTTCGAAAAGGATTTCAATACCTGCCTTTTAAGTTGCTTACGAATTCTGCAAGTAACCCTCTTTAATCTTTTCTAAAAACAAGTGTTGGTCTTGTTGCCAATAACTATTTGAAAATATTTCTACCTCGTTAAATCCAGTAAACCCGTCTTCTTCCACCCATCCCCTGATTTCTTTTATATTGATACAACCTTCTCCCATAAGTCCGCGGTCGTTTAATAAATCTGTTGTGGGAGTTTTCCAATCGCAAATATGAAAGGCTGATATATTCCCGTTTCTGCCAGAGCGTTTAATCTCACTTGCCAGATCAGGATCCCACCACAAATGATAAACATCCAAGGCTATACCAACGGATGGAGAATTTATTGCTTCAGCCATATCATTCGCCTGTTTCAGGGTATTGACGGCAGAGCGATCATCGGCATACATTGGGTGAAGAGGTTCAATAGTAAGCTTTACTCCCGCGGCGGCTGCATGACCTATACATGCGACGATACCTTCCTGAATTTGCTCCCGTGATTTAATGAGAGACTGACCAGGAACAGCACCGCAAACCAGTACTACCATCGGAGCCCCTAAAGCAGCGGCTTCATCAATAGCTTTTAAGTTATCGTCAATAGCTGATTGCCGCGACTTCTTATCCAATGACGGGAAAAAACCACCCCTGCATAATGATACCACTTCAAGGTTTAAATCCCGCAGCATTCTTCCTGTAGCGGCAATATCTCTTCCACTTAAAGCATCCCGCCATACAGTAATGCCGGCAATGCCGGCAGCCGAAAATTCCTTAGCTGCTTTTTCAATGGGCCAGGGTTTAGTTGTAATCGTGTGAACACAAAGTCGCGATAAGTCTGCCAATTCCTTTGCCATTACTTTACACTATTAAAAAAGGTATAATAAGGCTCATCATTCATCACCTTTTGTACATACAGCGCTACTTCGCGCATATGATAGTCGCCCCACATACTCGACTCCCCGTATGGAATAACACTTTCTTCAGGCACATAGTCCCAACCATTCGGCCAGTGATATACGGAATGCAATAACAATCCCTGATGGTTTGCATCTGTGCTTAGGTAAGGTTCTTGTAGCAGCGTTTGAACTGTGGTGAGACCAGCCTGCCAGTACTTGTTTGCTTCTTTTGTTTCGCCTTTTTTAAGCATATAATTACCTAAGCGTAATAAGCCTTGCGCTCCGATAGCTGCGGCCGAGCTATCCACCGGTTCCTGATTATTATAGGGGTCAGATGCACGGTTTAAGTAATCGCCAAGCTTATATAAATTTGGAGCGCCTGTATCCCAATATGGTATTCCATCCATTGCTGTATTGTCAATATAAAAATCGCATGTAGCACGAGCGGCTTTTAGCATAAACGCTTCAATAGCTTTTCGGCCACCCAGGTTTTCTAATTCTTCATCTGCAATTGTTTGCAAAAATTCCAGTTCTTCAGCAAATCCGCACATAGCCCAGGCAAGGCCACGCGTCCATGTACTGAAACCTGTATAGCCCTGTTGCGAATTAGGGGCCCGGTAATTACCGTCGTTAGTATTAAAGATGCTTTCATGAGCAGTGCGGCCCCATACATCATACAAATCCCTGCCTTCGCCATAGTAAACCGAATATTGTGCGGTAGCCTTACAGTGCAACAAAGCCCGTTCCAGCAAGTTGATCTTTATATCGTTCTCCCCTTGAAATGCATGTCCTAATTTGTAGCTTAGCATCAACGACCGGCAAGACCGAATAGTATCAACAAATAAAGAATGCGGGCCATTAAAAGAGTAGATATATCCACCGGTTTTAGTAGTTGTCCAGCGCCTTGCTTGTACAGCGCCTGAAACTTTAAGCGCTAATTCGTAAAAATTCTTTTCCCACTCATTGTAAGGCATTTTGCCCTCTTTCATCAACCGCAACAAATTGCCGTAGGTACTTACATTGTTAAAGCCGTGGTCGTGCACACCTATGTGACTTATATGTGGCGCCATTACCTGCAATGTTTTCTGCCTGCCAGTCTCCAGGAAATCCTGTTCTCCGGTAGCATCGGATTGCAGAATGGATGAGCCAAACTGAAAGCCCTGTGTCCATTCGGTCCACCCGCGTGTTG
>MWYU01000569.1 GCA_002050375.1 Chitinophagales bacterium 62-2 | reverse complement strand
AGTCCCGGTTTCGAATACCTTAAAACCAACTGAATCTGACCGGATTAATATTATGATTGCTGCTGATCAAACTTCTGTACACGACTTTTCTGCTAAGCTTTATTACAACGATACTTCCTATTATGAAACTGGTCCGATACAATTACATTATTTTCTTCCATACTCAGCAGATGAATTATACAAAGAAACTTTGAAGAACCTTAAAAAGAAAACGCTCCATAAATAAAACAATTTTTGGATTTATTATCTTGTCATTGCTATATCATGATGACCAACAATAATTATTACCAATCTGGCTCTTAAAATATCTTCTGCAACAACGACTTGTTAAGCTGACCAATTCCATCCCTCAAGGAAAGTTTTCCTACCAATTCAAAAGGGCTGTCAAAATTTGCCGGGGCAGCCTTTGTTTTACACTTTCTTTTGCTATTTAAAAGATATTTTTACAGCTAATCTCAACTTGAAAAAACAAAAATGAGGAGACTTTTTTTAACCAAGCTGTGCCTGATTATAATGGTGATAGCTTCTGACGCCCAAACAAAAAGCGTAACAAAAGTTCCTGCTTCAACACAAAAAACTGCAACCGGTTATAATATTCCTATTACACTTACGCCACTTAAAAACACCTGGGTATATTTAGGTTGTTATTTTGGAAAGTATAAAAACCTCGCCGACTCGGCATGGTTAAACGAAAAAAGCGAGGGCGTTTTTAAAGGAAAAGAAAAGCTTCCGCAAGGCATTTACTTTGCCGTTTCTCCTAATAAAGTTTTACTGTTCGAATTTTTAATGGATAAGCAGCAAAGCTTTTCAATTAAAGCTGATACAACGAATCTAAATCTTGTAACCATCACCGGTTCTCCGGACAATCAGTTATTCCAGGACTATCAAAAGTTCCTGGCACAAAAAGCTCCCCAACTAAATAAGCTTCAGCAAGAACTTGCAGCAGCAAAAACTTCAAAGGATTCAGCAGCATTAAAAACTGTTTTAGAAAAAGGCAATAAGGAATTGCAGGATTACCGGCAAAACATTTTGAAGAATAATCCGGCTTCTATGCTGGGGAAATTTTTCTTTACAATGAAACGGCCCACAATACCTGCAATACCTGTGCTGGCAAATGGGAAAGCTGACTCTACCTATCCGTACCGGTATGTAAAAGAGCACTGGTGGGATGGGGTTTCGTTGGATGAAGAAAGCCTGGTACGAACACCTTTTTTTGAACCAAAGCTTGAAGAGTATTATAAATATTATGTGGTTCCGGAACCCGACTCTGTTATAAGTGAAGTTAATTACATGTTACTGGTTGCCCGCGAAACGCCGGAGATGTTCAAGTACCTGCTGGGCAAATTCACCGACAAATACATCAATCCTGAGTACATGGGCCAGGAAAAAGTATTCCTTTTTCTGTTCGATAAATATTACAGCAAAGGTGATACTGCCTGGTTGAGCGCAAAGCAGCGAAAGTTCATTTTCGACCGCGCCTACAGCCTAATGGCAAATCAACTTGGCGAGCCGGCTGCTGATCTTCAAATGCTGGATACAAGCGGGAAAAGTGTTTCGTTATATGGTATAAAGGCGCCTTTTACTTTTATTACTTTTTGGGATCCCAACTGCGGCCATTGTAAAGAAACTATTCCTCGTATAGATTCAATTTACCAGACGAAGTGGAAGGCCCAGGGAGTTAAATTGGTTGGTGTAAATATAGATGAAGGTGCAAACGAAAGCTGGAAAAAATATATCCGCGAACATAATTTGGCAGAGTGGGTAAATATTTTTCAGCCTGTAAAAGTAAAAGAGGACGAAGCGAAAAGAGGTGTTGCAAACTTTAGACAATTATATGATGTCTTCAAAACTCCCACTTTGTATTTATTAGATAGCCAAAAACGCATTATTGGTAAAATGCTAAGTATCGAACAATTTGACGATGTAATACAGGCAAAAATAAAAAGCAGCCCTGCTTCGAAATAACAAGGTTGGCTGCAAGCTTATAAATCGCATGAAACATATAATTATACTAATTAGTATTGCCGTTTTTATTACATCTTGCCGCACAACAAGTCCTGTTGGCAATCCAATACATCAGGGCATTTTCGAAAATGATATACCAATAACGCAGTCTCTATTTACCGACAAAGCTGCTACAATTTCTGAGGAAGGTTTTCAGAAAATACTGGACGGTAATTTTAGATTACCACAGCAAGTACGTGTTGCTATAGTAAGACTTTCAAATCCACAGATGAAAAAATATTATTGGAGTGACGAAGAATATTTAAAGACGCAACAATCATATTTAGATTTATTTTCTGAAAAGTTCAAACAATCTTCAAGGGTAACAAAACTTTCCATCATTCCGGATCTTCTGATTTACACAACACCATCATTTTCAAATGTCCGTGAAGCTGCCCTGCAAATGCAAGCAGACATTGTGGTTGTCTATTCAATCTCAGGCGACATTTACTCTAAGTACAAAGTTTTTACCAAGCCTGACATTAAAGCTTTTGCAACAACACAACTTCTAATATTAGATGTAAGGACGGGGTTAGTTCCTTTCTCAACTATTGTAACAAAAGATTATTTGTCACAAAAAAAGAAAGAAGAATTTGATATTTCAGAAGCAAGAAACCGCATACAAAATGAAGCTGTATTACTTACAATAAATGAAATTGGACAAAAGATAACAGATTTCTTATAGAGTAAGTAGGCAACCAGTTTTGTGAGCTTTCCCTCGGGTTCATTTTTATGAAAATATCCAAATACCAAAACACTGAACATTTGTAGTTATGCTCAACTATATTCTCCTGTCTGCTGGAAGCCAAACGTTTCGCATGAAAAAAATCTTTCTCATCTTCATTCTTGCTTCTCTAATAAGCAACTCGAACGCGCAAACTATTTTTACATACGGGAAAAATGCAGTAAGCAAAGAGGAGTTTTTAAATGCCTTCAACAGGAATCCAAACAATACTACCGACCGAAAAAAAGCCCTGAAAGAATATCTTGATCTGTATATAAATTTTAAGTTGAAAGTGAAGGCAGCTTACGATGCAGGTTTGGATAAAGATGCGACCCAACAGAATGAACTGAACAATTTTCGGAAGCAGGTAGCTGATAACATAATTAATCAACAGGCGAATGTAAAGGAGTTGGTTCAGGAGGCTTTTTATCGCAGTCAGAAAGATATTAATCTTGGCCAGGTCTTAATTGAAGTACCTCAAAACGGCGATACCACTGAAGCTCATAAAAAGATACAACAAGCTTACAAAGCTTTAAAAGACGGGCAGCCTTTTTCAAAAGTGGCAGAAGAATATTCTACTGATTCAGGTACTAAAGCAGCCCGTGGCGATCTTGGTTTCATAACAGCTTTTACATTAGCGTACCAGTTTGAAAATATTGCTTATAGTTTAAAGCCTAATACAATCTCAAGGCCCTACAAGTCAAAGTACGGTTATCATATTTTTAAAAACCTCGGAGAACGAAAAGCGTGGGGCACGCGTAAAGTAGCACAGATTCTTATTGGCTTTCCGCCGGGAGCATCGGAAGCAGAAAAAAGCTTTGCATTGCATAAGGCTGATTCTGTTTTTAATCTTATAAAGAACGGGGCCAATTTCGAAGAGCTTGTAAATAAAGTAAGTAACGATGTAGGCAGCAGCAACAACGGGGGTCAAATGCCTGAATTTGGTATAAATACTTATCATCCCGTTTTCGAACAGGTTGCTTTCGCTCTTAAAAACAGCGGTGATATATCTAAGCCGTTTGTTACTTCCTCGGGCTATCACATTATTAAATTATTGGAAGCCAAACCTGTTGGAACAGATTTAAGTATTACGGAAACAAATGAATACATACTTGATAAAGTAAGCCACGACAACCGGATGGCAGAAGCAAAAAAAACGCTTCTTGCAAAAGAGCTTAAAACTATAAAATATAAACCGGCAAATATAAACCAGAAGAATTTTTATGAATTTACTGACAGCGCTCTTATTAAGCCTTCACCATTTACTTATAAAGGCTTTTCAGAAAATACTGTTCTGTTTTCTTTTTTTAATAAAAATGTGAAAGCTGGTGATTGGATAAAATTTGTAAGAAGTGTACGTGGCCTGCCGGAATATGCAGGTAAAAAGATGAGTGAGATATATAAAGAATTTCTTCAAATAGCAGCCGATAATTATTATAGGAATAATCTTGAAGGTTATAGCAAATTATACAGCAAACAACTAAAGGAGTTTAAAGATGCAAACCTTTTGTTTGAGATTATGGAGAAAAATGTTTGGGGCAAGGCCAATGCCGATACTGCGGGACTGAAGCAATACTACAACCAGCATAAAGCAAAATATATGTGGGCTGCAAGTGCAGATGCAATAATTATAACATGCAATAATGATGGTCAGGCAAATGAACTGCAGAAAAAGCTTGCAGATAGTGTTGCATACTGGAGACAAATAACAGAACGCTATGCAACACAGGTAACGGCGGATAGCGGTAGATATGAATTGGCACAACTGCCGGTATTTGAAAGAACAAATTTTACTGCGGGGTTAATTACAATGCCTGTAAAAAATCCAACCGATGGAACAGTAACCTTCAACTATATAATTAATGTATATCGCGAACCTGCACAACGAAGTTTTGAAGATGCGCGTGGAATGGTGATAAGCGATTACCAGCAGGTATTAGAAGACAAATGGATTTCAGAGCTGAAGAAGAAATACCCTGTAAAAGTAAATACTGCTGTTTTTAATTCTATTAAATAAGGAAGTTCGGTTATTGCGAGGAGGAACGACGAAGCAATCTGCTTTATAAAGTCAAAGAGTTTTTCTCAATGATCAGATTGCTTCGTCCCACCTAATGACGAAGAAATGTTTCAAAAACACTATCCGGCTAATGCCAGTAACCTGCCTGCAATTTCCGTTTCTACAACTTGTGGAATTGTGGAACTATCGTCATCAATTGGTACATATTGACCCACGTTGCTATCATAAGCAAATACATATTCTCCGCTTCCGTTAATGCTAACTGTATAACGGGTTCCTTCGTTAAACTTAAAGGGCACGGCTTTTACTTCGTACGGCGTTCCGCCAAGCATAAATTGAAAAGATTGATTCTGCATAATAAAAGACTTTTTTGTTAGATGTACAAAAAAGATGCCTTTGATAAGGGAAGATGTGGGTAGTATGAGTAGCAGTGCATAGTCAGTAGTCAAAAGTTTTATTGCCTCTCAGAAATGACTATCAACAAATACTATTGACCTAATGACTTATTAACTCTATTACTTGTTTTACATACTCCTCCTATATTGTCCGCCAACTTCATACAATGCATGAGTGATTTGCCCAAGAGAACAATATTTAACTGTTTCCATCAGTTCAGCAAAAAGGTTTTCGTTATTTATAGCTGCTACTTTTAAACGCTTTAATGCCTCAGCGCTTTTCTCTTCGTTGCGCTTGTGGAAAGCTTGCAGGTTTTGGATCTGCTGCTGCTTTTCTTCCGTGGTACTTCGGATAACCTCAGAGGGTAAAATAGTAGGACTACCTTTTTTATTAAGAAAAGTATTTACGCCTATCAGTGGCAGTTCACCTGTATGTTTCATGTGTTCGTAATGCAGACTTTCTTCCTGTATTTTATTTCGCTGGTACATTCTTTCCATTGCACCTAATACACCACCCCGTTCATTAATCCGGTCAAACTCTGTCAGAACTGCTTCTTCAACAAGGTCGGTTAACTCTTCAATTAAGAAACTACCCTGGTTAGGATTTTCGTTTTTAGCTGTACCCAATTCCCGGTTAATAATTAATTGGATTGCCATTGCCCTGCGAACACTTTCCTCTGTTGGTGTAGTTATCGCTTCATCATAAGCGTTGGTGTGAAGGCTGTTGCAGTTATCGTAAATGGCATATAAAGCCTGGAGCGTCGTACGAATATCATTAAAGTCAATTTCTTGTGCATGCAAGCTGCGACCGCTTGTTTGTATATGATATTTCAGCTTTTGGCTGCGTTCGTTCGCACTGTATTTATCCCTCATCGCTTTTGCCCAAATTCTTCTTGCCACCCGGCCAATTACACTATACTCTGGATCCATCCCGTTGCTGAAGAAGAAAGACAAGTTGGGAGCAAAATCATCAATGTTCATTCCCCGGCTTAGGTAATATTCTACATAAGTAAAACCATTGGAAAGTGTAAACGCAAGCTGTGTAATTGGGTTTGCTCCGGCCTCGGCGATATGATAGCCGCTGATGCTTACACTATAAAAATTTCTGACTTTATTATTTATAAAATACTCCTGAACATCACCCATTAGCTTCAGCGCGAACTCCGTGCTGAAGATGCATGTATTTTGCGCCTGGTCTTCCTTAAGAATGTCTGCCTGTACTGTACCACGAACAGATGATAAAGCTTGTGCTTTAAACTGCTGATAAACCTCACCCGGCAACACCTCATCTCCTGATAAACCCAATAACTTTAGCCCAAGTCCATCATTTCCTTCAGGTAATCTTTCGGGCGAAGATGGATTATAATAACAAGGCGTATTTCGTATTTCGTATTTCGTATTTCGTATTTTTTTAACCTCGTCCCACTTGTTATTCTCTGTAATCCACTTCTCGCATTGCTGGTCAATAGCTGCATTTAAAAAGAAAGCAAGAATCATAGGTGCAGGACCGTTGATGGTCATACTAACCGAAGTTTTAGGGTCGCAAAGATCGAAGCCGCTGTACAGCTTCTTAGCATCATCAACTGTTGCTATGCTAACCCCGCTGTTACCTACCTTGCCATAAATATCAGGACGAACAGCAGGATCTTCGCCATACAATGTAACGCTGTCAAACGCAGTTGATAAACGTTTGGCCGGTTGTCCTATCGATACATAATGAAAGCGTTTGTTTGTTCGCTCGGGGCCGCCTTCACCTGCAAACATCCTGGTTGGGTCTTCCTCAGCGCGTTTTATTGGAAACACCCCGGCAGTATAAGGAAACTCTCCCGGAAAGTTTTCCTGGAGGCGCCATTGCAAAATGTCGCCCCAATCTTTAAACCTAGGGACAGCAATTTTAGGAATTCTTGTTCCGCTTAAACTCTCACTAAATAAAGGTTGCTTAATGATCTTTCCGCGAACATCATATTCAAAAAAGTCTTTTCGGTAGAGTTCTTTTACCTGCTCCCAATCTTCAATTAATCTTTTAGATTGGGGGAGCAATTTTTCTTCGAAATGAATTTTTAATTGCTGTAGAGCGCCATCCAAAGCCCCCTCTAAATCTCCCCCGGTGGGGGCGACTTTTGGTTGACCTTTTAATAATTTGATTGTTCCGTTAATTTGATAAAGTTCAGTTGCGACCTGGGCTTGCTCCCGAGCAAACAAATTATAACGGCGTACTTCATCCGAAATCTCAGATAAATACCTAACCCGGTTAGGCGGAATGATCAACCCGCGAACAGAATGTTCTGTTTCAATTTCAACTATTTCTTTTTCGCTAAAACGAATACTGGTTTTGCGTTCAACTGCTTTCATCACTTCGAAGAAAAGCTTGTTTACTCCTTCGTCATTGAACTTTGCTGCTGTGGTTCCTATTACAGGCAATTCATCATCTTTGGCACTCCATAAACCGTGATTGCGTTTGTATTGTTTTCGCACATCATGCAAAGCATCTAATGCCCCGGCTTTGTCAAATTTATTTATGCAAACAATATCAGCATAGTCAAGCATATTTATTTTCTCAAGCTGCGAAGCTGCTCCGTATTCGGGGGTCATCACATACATGCTTACCTCACAAAAGTCTAAAATAGATGCATCACTTTGTCCGACACCGGCACTTTCTAAAATGATAAGATCGTAAGCGGCAGCCCGGCAAATATCAATAGCCTCCTGCACGTAGCTGCTAAGCGCTTTATCAC
>MWYU01000577.1 GCA_002050375.1 Chitinophagales bacterium 62-2 | reverse complement strand
ACAGGACATGAGTATAACACATATATGAACACAAAAATAATAATTGCGGCTTTAACTCTTGAAGCTTATAGCGCATACGCTCAAACTACAAGCACTACAGGCACCAAGGGGAATGGGCAGGTTAAATAACGGGAAACAAAATAATTAATTAATCTTAAAGAATATTACCGAGATGAACCAGGAAATGAAGCAAGATCGCAAAATTAATATTGAAGACGATAATGAACTAAGATTTTGGGCAGTACAATTACATGTAACACGGCACGAACTATTAGATGTGATCAAACAGTTAGGAACAAATGCTGTTTCAAGAGTTAAAGGGCACATTGAAACGATAGAATATTAAAACTATTATATTAGCTAAGGAAAATTCAATCAAATTTTTAAGCGAAATAGTTAAGTTATTATGGGAAAAAAGATACCGTCTAAAAACAAAACCTATAAAAGTTCAATGAGCTAACTCCATCTTTACGAACTATCTTCCTTTATTATAATCTCAAATCTTTTGAAGTAAAAGGGCTGCTGCTAACTTTGAATCTGACTCGAGTTACCTTAAATTGATCAATTAAATTTTCAAGTGGTGCAGTTTCTTATGTAGGAGCCAGATTATGACTATTACCTTAAGACCATGGAAACTCCAGGATATAGACAGCTTAGTTAAATATGCTAACAATGCTGCAATTGCAAAGTTTATGACCGATCAGTTTCCGCATCCATATACTTACGATGTTGGTATGGCCTTTATTGAATTTGCAATTAGCACCACGTCTTCTAAAATTTTCGCTATTGACATAAACGGTGAAGCAGTGGGAGGAATTGGAATTCATCCACAAAAAGACATTCAACGTAAAAATGCCGAACTCGGTTATTGGCTTGCTGAACCATTTTGGGGCCGGGGCATTATAACCAATGCTATTGTACAAATAACAGGTCCGGCTTTTAAAACATTGGATATTGATAGAATATTCGCAAGACCATTTGGAACTAATAAAGGTTCACAAAAAGCATTAGAAAAAGCAGGATTTATACTTGAAGGCCGTTTTGAAAAAACCTACTTTAAAAATGGAGAATATGAAGATGAACTGATTTATGCACTACGTCGTCCTGTAGTTTGATGCCTGACTATAAAAAGATTTTCAAAGTAAATTGACCCCTTTCTCTAAGTTTCATTATATCTAACCGCCACTGTATTTTTGCTCATGCTTTCGCTAACAGATCAAACAGGAACTGTCATAAATCTTTATCAACTTCCTAATCGCATCATTTCGCTCGTTCCTTCGCAAACAGAATTATTATTTCATTTGGGGTTAAATGAAGAAGTAATTGGCATTACAAAATTCTGTGTTCATCCCCACAAATGGTTTACAACTAAAACAAGAATTGGCGGCACAAAAACAATAAATATTACAAAGGTTAAATCACTCCAGCCAGACCTCATTATTGCAAACAAAGAAGAAAATGTAAAAGAGCAAATTCAAGAGCTTAGGCTCATCGCACCTGTGTACATTAGTGACATTCTGAATTTAGAGAATGCTGTGCAAATGATAAAAGATATTGGACAATTGGTTGGCAAAGGTGAAAAAGCCGCCTTTCTTGCATCAGAAATTCGGCTAAGGTTTGATGAACTAAAAATTAGCAATGCCCAATATTCAATAATCAATGCTCAACAGCCCAATAAAAGCTTATCAATAAATCAACTGAGTCAACTTAGTCAACTTAAAACAGCTTACCTAATTTGGAAAGACCCTTATATGGCAGCAGGCGGAGATACTTTTATAAACGACATGATGCTGCGTTGTGGATTTCAAAATGTATTTGAGAAGTTTAACCGGTATCCGCAAGTCGAAATTAGTCAACTATTATCTGCCAACTGCCAGCTTCTTTTGCTCTCCACCGAGCCCTATCCTTTTACCCAAAAACATGTTGATGAATTTCAACCGTATTTGCCAAATACCAAAATAGTATTGACAGATGGCGAAATGTTTAGCTGGTACGGCAGCCGTTTGCTGTATGCTGTCAATTATTTCAAAAAGCTTATTGCATTGGTACGGGCTTAATCTCTATATTTATTTAACAGCAACACATACATGAAGTTTACAGTATGCAAAATGTAAGAATAGAAAATGCAAATGATTTACCCTCAAAAAAGAAGCCCTACTATCCTATTAATGCAGGCATGCGCAGCTATCTTAAAAAAAATGGGCGCGAAGTAATCTTACCTGTTACTTATGAGGACCTTTCAAGGATCACCTTTTCGATACCGATTAAAGATAAATATGGGAAAGACACTTACTGGGAAGAAGCACGATACGACATGCGCGAATGGGAGTTCATTCGTGATGGCTTAACAAAGATATATGCCATTTTAAAAATGGAAGGGAATCTCAATTACATCTCACACTGGGATGTAGCCCGGATTGAATACTGTGCTTTTGGCAACTCTAATCCCTTCAGGATAAAAATTATAAACAACCGCAATGGTAACTATGAACACTTCTATATAAAACTTGCAGATGCTTCACGCATTTACGGTTTAGAGCTCGAGCATCTCCTGTCGCCAAATAGGCTCACTTACTTTACTTACTTCAGCACGCTTGTAGAAGAACACATCCCCGGCATACCCGGCGATATATTTATTAAGAAATATTTGAACGAATCAATTGCAAACAAAGTTCGTTTTGCAAAAGAGTTTGTCAAGTTTAATGAAAGATGTTTCTTAAGATTATTAGGCGATATGCGCAGCTACAATTTTGTTATTGACATTACGCCGGATATAGAAGATGTCCAATACCGTTTACGTGCTATCGATTTTGACCAGCAATCGTACGAAGGTAGAAAGAACCTGTACCTGCCGCAATTTTTTAAAGAGAACAACGCTTATGTTGACTTAGTATTAAAGCACCTTGATAAAGATTCGATCAATCAATATAAAACTGAAGAAAGAACGTTGATGGCCTTTAGGGTTGCCGACTACCGCCACAGGTTAATGGACCTTTTCAATATTATGTGCCGTGATAATATTTCTACCCCTGAGAAAATTGAGCAGCTTAAGCAACAACTGAAAGAATACTTTGATACCCCAAAGTTTTTAAAATGCAAATCAATGGGCGACATAGTAAAGTTGAACTTGAAACAAACGCTGGTTAAAAACCTGAAAGAATTGCAGGAAGTCAAATTAAAAATCAAGCCCGCAGGCTAAGCAATGATCGTTTACCAATTATTACTTCATTCCAAAATACAACAGTGACATGCCTTGATCTTTTAGATATTATACCGTTTTAAGCTTTTTTTTCTTACACATCAATAGCTATATTTGCCCGCAGCGAAACTTCTATGTAAATTGTACAAAGGCTGCTGTTAATAGTAGTTTTTAAAAGTACATACACACAAAAATTAATAACTAACATAACGTACTATGGCAAATCAAAAAATCCTTGACCTCTTAGGTGACAAAGCAGAACTTCTACTAAACCATCAATGCAAAACAATTGATAAATCTACTATTCACCTTCCCTCTCCTACTCATGTGGATGATCAATGGATTAACAGCAACCGAAATAACCAGGTTTTGCGAAGCATTCAAAGTTTACTGAATCACGGGCGATTAGCAGGAACGGGGTTTTGCAGCATCTTTCCGGTAGATCAGGGTATTGAACATAGCGCGGCAAGTTCATTTGCTCCAAATCCAATTTATTTCGATCCTGAAAATATTATTAAGCTTGCTATTGAAGGTGGCTGTAATGCAGTTGCTTCTACTTACGGTGTATTAGGAATGTTGAGCCGCAAGTATGCTCACAAAATTCCATTTGTAGTAAAGATTAATCATAATGAATTTTTAAGTTATCCTAACTCAACCGACCAAACCATGTTTGGCACAGTTAAAAGCGCATGGAATATGGGCGCTGCAGCAGTTGGCGCTACCATTTACTGGGGCAGTTTAGAAAGCAGGCGACAGTTAAAGGAAGTGGCAGAGGCTTTTGAAGTGGCGCACGAATTAGGAATGGCAACCATACTTTGGTGCTATACAAGGAACAATGCTTTTAAAGCAGAAGGTGTAGACTATCATACTTCAGCAGACTTAACCGGCCAGGCAAACCATCTTGGCGTTACTATACAGGCAGATATTATCAAACAAAAATTGGCTACCAATAATGGTGGTTACCTTGCTACCAAGCATGGTAAAACCCATAAGTTTGTTTATGAAAAGCTTACTTCCGACCACCCTATTGATCTTACCCGGTACCAATTGCTTAATTGCTATAATGGTCGTGTAGGTTTAATAAACAGTGGTGGCGAAAGTCTTGGCGATAGTGATTTGCAGGAAGCAGTTATTACAGCCGTAGTTAACAAGCGTGCAGGTGGTATGGGTCTTATTCTTGGCCGTAAGGCATTTCAACGTCCTTTTGAGGAAGGTGTAAAATTATTAACTGCATGCCAGGATGTTTACCTTGATGAAAGTATTACAGTAGCTTAGGGAATAGTTGTAGTTGACAGATGACGTTGACAGATGACGGGGTGGTAGATTAAGGATGAGGATGACGGATAACAGATGATAGTTGACGGAACACTATTTACAGGTGCCAGTTAAGTGGTATCAAATATCGACCTCTATCAAACTACCATCTTTTCAACAATCTCAAATGAAAAATGGAAACTAAAAATTGTTCAAAGAAGTTTCTACATACATCCTTCTATCAACTAACATCTAACAATTAACAACTTTGTACATATTGCAATACCTTCAATTGCCATTTGAAAACCGACTTAGATGAAAAAAGAAGAAGAAGATTTTGATGCTAACCTTGCCGGTGAAGGAAAAACAGGCGAAGCCCGGCAACGCTGGTTCAGGCGTATAAAAAAAGGTATTCTAACCTCTACCTCCGAAAAAAAAGAAACACCTGAAGGTTTATGGACTAAATGTCCCCATTGCAATCATATCACTACATCAAGTGATCTCAGGGAAAGTTTATTTGTTTGCCCTAAATGTAATTATCACCACCGTATTGGCAGCAAAGAATATTACGACATTCTTTTTGATAATAAAGAATTCACTGAACTTTTTGATAATATACGCAGTAAAGACTTATTACATTTTACTGATTTAAAACCGTATAGTAAACGATTAGAAGATATATGGGCAAAATCGGATCTTACAGATAGCATGCGTGTTGCAGCCGGCAGTATTGATGGAAACGATCTGGTGATAGCATGTATGGATTTTGAATTTATTGGAGGAAGCTTAGGAAGTGTGATGGGAGAAAAATTTAGCCGTGCTGTTGACTATTGCATCGAACATAAACTGCCTTACCTTGTAATTTGCAAAAGTGGTGGTGCCCGTATGATGGAAAGTGCATTCAGTTTAATGCAACTTGCAAAAACGTCTGGCAAGCTTTCTCAGTTAAGTGATGCAGGAATTCCTTTTATCAGCTTACTTACCGATCCTACATTTGGGGGAATTTCAGCAAGCTTTGGAATGTTAGGAGACCTAAACATTGCAGAGCCTGGTGCACTAATAGGATTCGCAGGCCCCAGGGTAATTAAAGAAACAATAAAAAAAGATCTGCCGGAAGGGTTTCAACGAAGTGAATTTTTACTTGAACACGGTTTTTTAGACTTTATTGTTGATAGAAAAAATCTAAAATCTACAATGGCACAGTTACTGGTTTTGTTTAAAGGTTAATTTAAAAAGGGCAACTTTTTCTGTCGCCCTTTTTGTTTAAGAAATTTTTCTTACGCCATCTGCTTTTGCCCCTTTCGGATCATCAACAACAGAAAATTCTACCTTATCACCTTTTTTTAATGATCGTAAACCTTCCATTTGTATTGCCGATTGATGTACAAATACATCTTTACTTCCGTCATCGGGCTTTATAAAACCAAAGCCTTTATCGTCTTTAAAAAATGAAACAACTCCTGTTAACTTTTCCATGTTTGTAAAATTTTTTGTTTATCATACACAAAAGTAATTACCGTTAAGCCCCTTTAGGTTTTTTGTGCACGAACTTTTTTTATTTAAGTTAAAGCGGCTATAATTACCATTAAGGTAGTATTTATATTTGGTTATGAACTTATTTTTACCTTCTCAGTAACTTAACACATTTCCCAACCAACCTAACATATTAATGGCAGCAAAAGAAATTAATAACAGGCAGGCATACCACGAATATTTTATCGAGGATAAATGGGTGGCAGGGATGGTTCTTTTAGGTACTGAAGTAAAAAGCATTCGCGAAGGCAAAGCAAGTTTCAACGATAGCTTCTGTCTTTTTTTTAAAGACGAATTATGGATCCGTGGAATGTATATAGCAGAATATTCGTTAGGCACAAGCAATAATCATATCGCTGTTCATGACAGGAAATTGCTATTAACAAAAAGAGAGCTCCGAAAAATTCAAAACGCAATGAAGGATAAAGGATATACCCTAATTCCTTTACGTATTTTCTTTAACGAGAAACATATAGCTAAGATTGAAATAGGACTGGGACGAGGGAAAAAACTTTTTGATAAACGGGAAACCCTTAAGAAAAAAGATACAGAAAGAGAGATGAAACGTTATGTGAAATAATCTGCTTTAGTTAAGACTTCAAATTTTATAATGGCACGAAAATAGCGGCTCACGAAAAGCCGGAATCTCCATTCAATATTTAAAATAGGCCTACTTTGAAAAACAGTCTTTTACTGCTGGTTTCATTCTGCTTTTTATATCAGCCTCTTACTTACGCACAAAAATTTACAGGTGAGTGGTATGGTGTAGGCAGTGTTTCAAAGGCGGGATCTCATAACAAGTACCTTTCCGAACTTATTATAAAACAAAACGGAAATAAGATATCAGGAGAGTTCAGTTACTATTTCCGTAGTGTAATTTCCAGAACAAAAATTACAGGAATTTATAATTCTTCAACACGCGAAATCCTTTTAGATGCTCATCCTCTTTTAAATTACAAAGCTCAAACCCAAAACGGTGCCGATTGCCCAATGGAAGGCTCGTTTACATTAAGAATTTCAGGAGCTGATACCACGCTTCAGGGACAATTTAATCCCGTATACGCTTACAGATTTACATGCCCTGCTATAAACGTAAGACTTGTGAAACAGCGGCCTAACGAGGATATTTCTTTAGCCGATTTAATACCAATTGAATTAGAAGAAGAAGAAGAATTGAAACCGCCAACGGAAATAAAAGAAGCAGTTACAGTTACCGCAAAGGCACCCGAAAAAGAAATTGTCGAAAAGCTTGAGAAACGTTCTTTTGAAAGCAGCAACGTAATCGATGTAGATGCAGATAGTTTAAAAGTTACTTTGTATGATAACGGAGAAGTAGATAATGATACCATCTCTCTTTTTTACAACCGTAAATTAGTAACATTTAAAAAGCTGTTGAGCAGTAAACCTTTAACCTTCACATTGCCTTTAGATACTGCCATAAACGAAATTTCCATGTATGCTGAAAACCTTGGTTCCATACCCCCTAATACTGCCCTGTGTATTGTAAACGCAGGCGGGCAAAGATTTGAGATGAGTCTCTCGAGTACATATATCAAAAATGCTGCTATCCGTTTTAGAAAGAAACCCAAAATGTGATATGCGATAATTGTAAGAGTTTTTCATTCTACGAAGTTTCTTCCTTCGGCAATGACTTAATTGCACCAATAACCAGTCGCCCGATAAAATCAGGATTTTGTGAAGGGATGAAACGCTAAACGACGAACCTTACGAAAAGCTACGAGCAATTTAAAAAACCATAAGTCAAACAGTTCGGCGTTGGTTTAATATCTTTCAGCAGAACGACTTATTGAATAAAATTGCAGGAGTGCAGATGGCTATTGTTAAGGACAGTGATCGTTAAAGGTTTTGTTTGCCCCATAATCTAAAGCATGGTAGCAGTGGGGT
>MWYU01000702.1 GCA_002050375.1 Chitinophagales bacterium 62-2 | reverse complement strand
GCTCTTGCAAATGAACGAGAGTTTCCGTTCTATTGCCGAAGTAGTCCTCTACCAATTTTAGTTATAGTGATTTGTTGGAACACTTAAAAACTACGCTGGTATCTATATATGTTCCGGTGCGTCTTTGAATTTATGGTGCTTGCCTTGTAACTTTCCAATGAATATCGTTAGGGGAAAAATTACCTTTTTTACAAACGAAGGAATTTCCAGCATCTCAAATTCACTCTTGTATTTTGTAGTAAGGTAAGCAGTATCAAAATTCCCCGGACGTTTACCCCCATTCGCTCTTGTTGAAGCATAGATCTCTGTGAGAAAATATTCAATATTATGGGCAGGCTTTATATAACCTTTACCAATCAACGGTTCAGATCCTGCATTCCAAAATTTATGCGGTTCTCCAGCCAAAAAAGTGACTGTTTCACCCGGTCCATAATACTTAGGTTCCTCGCCCGGTATCTGTGTTGCAATTTTTCCTTTTACAACTGTAATACTTTCCTCTTGTTTGTAATGAACATGCATAGGAGGGCCTGCATTAGGTTGAATATTTTCAACCTCAAGGTAATCTTCGTTTTCATCTTTAACGTGCCTGATAAAGGTCAATCGTTCACCGCCTCCGTTTTCGATTGTATGAGGGTAATTGTATCTCATAAGCTTTGTATTAATAGTCTCCGTTTGGGTTCTTTTTATCTAAACGTTTAATGAGTATTGGATGTACCAAGAAAGTGATAGTTTAGCTTTAGCGATTGCTTATCTTTTCTGCGTTACTAAAGTTTACAACCTGCAATTGTGTAATGCAAAAACATTGTTTACCACTTGCCATAAGTCCATAAAAATTCCCCTTACCATATAATACCCAACAGGAATTTGAGATTGGCTTATTACTTTCCAATAACAAGTAACAGATTGCTTCGTCCTCATCAGCACGAATTAATTCTTCACCGGCAGCAACGCATACTTCTGCCCGTACTCAACCATTTGCTGATAGAAGCTTTTTGGGTATTCTACTTTTACGTCCGCAATCTGGCCGGACTTCATCACGGGGGTGAGCTTTGGTTGTATAAAGCCCCGGTATGGTTTAATGTTAAGTGTAGCATAACGTTGTAGTATTTCATTGTGTAGCTGCGGGTCAACTTTTACTCCGTAGTTTTCAACTAAGTCGCGGCCGGCATTGTAATCACCTTCACTCTTTATCCTTTGAATTTCTCTCAATAACTGCCCGAACAGGTTGCGCAATTTGTTGTAGTCGTTCACCTGTACATACGTTTTGCCGTTTCGTTTTACGAGCTCGACTACATTGTCTGCCTTGCCTTTTTCATAAACCCACCGTGCATTGGTTTGCCTGTTACGCATGTGTGCTTCTTCAAGTTGTTCGCCTGGTTTAAGCCTTGTTAACTGTGTCATCAGGGCATTCATCATATAGCTGTCGTACTCTGCCATACCTACTTCTTTTGTAGGTGCAACGCCTATCTCCTGGAGCTTTGGATCTAATGCAAAGTATAAACCCACAAGGTCGGCACGTGCCTCTTCGAGGGTAGATGCATAGTTCTTAAGCGTTTTATCGGTTGTTTCTACGCCGGGGTTAATTTGTCCTGATGCATGGCCGATACACTCGTGCATATCTGTATGAAGGTCGGCAGCAAGGGTTCCCCATTTTCTTGCCCTTGCTTTTACTTCGTCACTTATAGCGAACTCATTGAGTAGGCCACCTTTGGCAGTGGCAATATTGGACGACTCAATAATGTTACTTAAAGACACTGACTTTGATCCATGTTCTTTCCTTATCCAATCTGCATTAGGCAGGTTAATACCAATGGGTGTGCTTGGTGAAGCATCGCCGCTTTCCATAATTACAGTAATGGCCTTTGCGGTAATGCCCTTAACACTTTTCTTTTTATGCTCAGGCATCAAGGGCGAATTATCTTCAAACCATTGTGCCTGGTCGGCAATGGCTTTTATCCTTTTGGTTGCTTCCATGTCTTTCATCGAAACCACACTTTCGTAACTTCCTTTTTTACCAATAGGGTCGTTGTACACTTCAATAAAACCATTCACCACATCTATGCGGCTGTTTACATCGTTTACCCATGCAATGCTGTATTCGTCAAAATCTTTCAGGTCGCCGGTTTGGTAGTACTTACTCAATAGTTGAAGCGCCTTCTTCTGCTGGTCGTTTTCCGCAACACCAGCAGCTTTGTCGAGCCAGTAAACAATACGTGTAATAGCAGAAGAATACATGCCTCCAACTTTCCAAACCTTCTCAACGATCTGGCCGTTTTGTTTCATTGTTTTGCTGTTCAATCCCCATGAAGGTGCATTGCCTTTGGTATCGAACTTTTTATAAAAATCTTCTACTTCCTTTTGTGTTACACCCTCATAAAAATTGACAGAAGAGTTTACAATGTTATCTATGTTTGGACGTAAGTCAACAAGCTTTGGCTCAACCGACATATCATACACCAGAGGTTGTATCCGTGTAAGGAAAGCATCAACAGTTTCACCCTGTTCTAAAGGAAGCTTCTTTGCATCGCTGTTTTTAATAACGCTTGTAAAGTATTGTTGAGAGCATTCAGGAATGAATTTATCATTCGCATAATGATGGTGATAGCCATTGCTAAACCAGAAGCGTCCGCAGTATTCTTCAAACTTCTTCCAGTCGCTGGTTGATTTGTTGCCGTTATAGGTTGTGTAAGCGGTCTCCAACATTTTTCTCAACATCAGTCCATGCTTACTCTTTTGATCATAAATAATATCACGACCGGCAAGAGCAGCTTCAGATAGGTAATAAGCAAGCTCCTTTTGCTTAAGGGGTAATTGATCGAAGCCGGGTACCTGGAAGCGGAGGACTTGTATGTCTGCAAACGCTTCGGCTTCTACATCGAAAGTATTCGTTTTTGCAGTTTTGGTTGATGTTGTTGATTTAGGTTTCTTATTTGTTGATGCTGTTTGGGCATAAACAGGAGAGGAGCAATTGGCTATAATAAATGCAGGTAATAATAAGCTTTTCAATAGGTTCGCAGACTTCATATTTTATTTGTTTCGTTGAAAATTAAAATGGACAAAGGTTTAAAATTACGGTAAGAATTAGAATTGGTACTCCTAACAAAAAACATAAAGAGTAAAACACTACAATCGTTATTTAGGCGTTGCTTCATGATCAGGATCTTGTAATGAATTTGATGTTGATAAAAATCTAAACTGCGTAACAAGAGCCTTTCTGCCTTTCTGTTGGTTTTAAAGCACCGCATGAAAGGATGGAATGCCTCTGCTTTTTATTGTACAGGAGCGTTGCAAAGGAGTTGTAACCATTTGTAGGTTCATCTATATTAGTGTTACTAACAAAACTAATTCATCATCAAAATATTCACGCTTCGCTGTAAAATATTGAAAGCAATTTCAGCCATTAAATTTTCTTTATCGAGGGTAGGATTAACCTCCGAAATTTCGAAGCAGCAAATCTTACGGTTCTGCATAAACTTACTTATCAGGTCTTCGGCTTCCCTTTCGCGCAAACCGTTACTTACCGGCGTTCCTGTTCCTTTCGAAATCGAGGAATCGAGGCAGTCAACATCGAAGCTTACATAAATATCGGTGCAGTCACTAAGGTATCTTATAACAGTACGGGCAATACTTTCAGGGCCTTTCCTTCTAACTTCGTTTGATGTAATAACCCTTATCCCATGCTTTTCTATCAACGCCTGTTCTTCTTTCTCATAGTCGCGAAGTGAAATTAAAACGATGTCTTCACCAAGTATTTTTGGCTGAAGATTTCCGATGTTTTTCAAATGCTCCCATTGTTTCCTCGTTTCTTCATCTAACTCATGCACTGCGTTTTCTGCATTGTCTTCAGCAATGGCTGCCGCTAAAGGCATACCATGCATATTACCGGTTGGGGTTGTATATGGCGTATGAAGATCGGCATGTGCATCTAACCATATTACACCGAGTTTAGCATTTGGCTTTGCCATTTTAATACCGGCAATAGTAGCTCCTGAATTGCTGTGATCTCCGCTAATAACCACAGGGAAAAAACTACTTTTAATTGCCTCCTTAACCGCCTCGCTTACCTTATCGTACATGGCAGCAACGCCATTAATTCGCTTTGCATAAGGCGAAGCAATAGGCTCGAAAAGCAAATGGTTTTCTGTAGCAATTTTTTCGGAAGGGAAATGAACAAAAAAGTTACTCATAAAATCTAACGCTGCAATCTTAATCGCATCGATGCCAAGGCTTGCACCACGGGTACCTGCTCCAATCTCTGATGGAACTTCAATCAACTTAATATTCTTCATATAGGTTTTACTTGTACAGCCATTCTGAACAATCGTACTTTATCGTATACAAGAGTAGGTATTAGCCGGGAATGTGAAAGTTTACCGGAAGGAGAAACAAGGCAAAAGGAACTGTATTTGTATAATTATAAAATTTTGGCATAGCTGCAATCGGCAAATTTACATTTTTAGTTTAATGTGCATTAATACTACAGTAATGTTATTATAATATAACCGAATAAGCAATGAACTTTCTTGAAAGGGTTATAGATTAAAGATCGGTTGCTACCGTATAAATAGCATAGCATATTAAGATAGCAATAATTATTGCGGCAATCACTTTATATCTATGCCAATAACTTTTTATTCGTACCTCTTTCGAAAATCTATATATTCTTTGATGCAGCATATTGTCCGATCCCGCTAATGCAGTTAATTGAAAACAAATTTTTTCTACCTGCACAAAGGGCAGATAGCGCGAACAGAATAGTACTTCTTCAATAACACGCTTATTAAGTTTTGCATCATTATTTTCCTGCAAAATGTGAGTATTGAAATTTGAGAGCACGTGCTGAATTTGATGGTATAAAGCATCTTTGTTCATCCGGTCGGGGTCAACTCCTGAAACCTTTTTTCTAAGGTCAATCGATTGGTTAAGTATCGTTTGAGGTGTAGCCGGAGTATAAGTTCTTTTCCGACTGTAAGAATAGGAATGATCAGTACGCTGGTAGTTATAATCCTGTCGCTTCTTTACATCCGATAGAATGTGGTAGGCTTCTAAGATTTCTCTAAACTTAGCTTCGTACAACTGGTTGCCAAAATTCTTATCAGGATGATACTTAAGCGCAAGCCTGCGATATGCCTTCTTAATATCTGCCTGTGAAGCTGCAGAGGTAACTTCTAAAACTTTGTAGTAATCTTTATACACCATTATCTCTTACTTGCCATAATTTTCTAAACTCTATTGTACATAATAAAAATAAACAACGCGTTTTATATAAGACTATAAAACTTCGGTGTCATAAAAATATTAAAAACATTCTGAAGGATTATTTGCAGACTACTTATAATGCTTTTTCAATAATCCTACCTGTGCTCATTATAAAAGTTAACCTTTACAGACTGTTGTAAAGTTTGCATCTCATTTTGTGCAAGTGGGGGAGAACTTTCTGTTTCTACAGCTTCTTCTAATTGTTCCAAAGTTCGAATGCCTGCAACTGCCGAGGTAACTGCAGGATTTTGCAGGGCAAATTGCAATGCCGTTTGTGCAGCAGTTCTTTGGTTAAAAGATAGTAAGCCCACCGCATTTGCAGCTTGCTTTACTTCTTCTTCATTGTAATTAAGATATGCCTTTGCAGGTTTGTTAATTAGCAGGCCTTGTGCAACACTTCCCCGCGCCAAAACTCCGATATTATTTTGTTGCAATAAGGGCAAGCAGGTTTCTTCAGGCCGGCGGTCGAGCAAGCTGTACTGCATCATTACGCTTACAATGTTAGATCGACGAACAAATTCTCTTATCACATTAGGCCTGATGGAGGAGATTCCATAATACCTGATCTTACCTTGTTGTTTAAGCGTTTCGAATGCTTCGATGGTTTCATCAATCGGGTCTTCTATTGTTCCGCCATGAAGTTGGTACAGATCGATAAAATCTGTCTGCAACCGCTTCAGGCTTCCTTCAACTGCAGAAAGGATATAAGCTTTTGCAGGGTTCCAGTTCCATCCGCTTCCGTCTGCTTTCCATTCGTTACCCACTTTAGTAGCCAGGATTACTCTATCACGTTTATTTTTCAATGCTTTGCCTATACTCATCTCATTCATTCCTTTGTCGTACAAATCAGCAGTGTCGAAGAAATTGATACCAAGCTCTGTTGCCTTGTCAATTATTCTTTCATTTTCTTGCTGGCTGCCTTTTAACGACATGCAGCCAAAACCAATTTCACTTACCTCTAAGGCTGATTTTCCTAATTGTTTATAATTCATATTATCCTTTTTTTGGAAACATTTCTGATAGATGATCGGAAAGGCTTTTGGTAACTCATTTCACAATTTAAGTATTGTGTTCATAGTGGTTAACTTCTGTTTTTCTTTGTGGTTTTTCTTTTACGGCAAGGGCACGAAGAAGAGTTAACACAAAGAACACGAAACTGAATTTGATTAAAACTTAGGTATATAACTTCAGGTTATTAATACTCCATCTTCTTCAATGATGGTGCTTTAAACCAGGTTATAGCCACAACCAATAATGTCATAGTCCCCCCAAAAATTACTGACGGAACTACACCCATAAGTCTTGCTGCCAATCCACTTTCAAACTGTCCTAACTCATTGCTGCTATTAATAAACATAGAGTTTACACTCATCACGCGGCCACGCATTTCATCCGGTGTTTTCATTTGAACGATCGTTCCCCTTATTACTACACTTATTGCATCAAGAAGGCCACTTAGCAATAACGCAGCAAATGAAATCCAGAACACTTTCGATATTCCAAACAGGATGATTGAAAGCCCAAATAACGCCACGACAATCAATAACGTTTGTCCCTGTTTTCCTTTTAAAGGAAATAGGGTAAGCATAATTACCATAATAATACTTCCTAAATCGGCTGCGGCGTTCAGCCATCCAAATCCTATGGGGCCAACATGTAAAATATCCCTTGCATATACCGGAACCAATGCTACAGCTCCGCCAAATAAAACTGCAAAAAGATCTAATGACAATGCTCCTAAAATTTCTTTTGTTTTAAATACAAAATGTAATCCTTCGCGTACGCTTTCCCAGGTACGTTTATTAATGTTTGTATTTGCAGCAGGCTTAGCATGTATTTTAGCAAGCATAAAAAAACCTATAGAAATCAGTATAATAATCACCACTAAAGTGCCTGTGTTTTTAATTATAGCTATACAAAAGCCGGCTGAAGCATGGCCTACAACTGATGCTGTAAGCCATGTACCCTGGTTCCACGTAATGGCATTTGGTAAGATTTGTTTGGGTATCATCTGACCAATAATTGCATTGAAGGAAGGACCTGTAAAAGCACGGATAATGCCTGTGAAAAAGATGACTGTATAAATACCTGCAATTACAAAACTTTTACCTGTGTGACTGTTGAAATAATTAGTTGAAATAATAAAAAGAATAACGCTGCAAAGCAAGTAAGCTACTACACCTCTCAATAACAATTTTCTCTTCTCACTAATATCTATAACATGACCTGCATACAGGGCAAGCGTAAGTGCAGGAATAACTTCTGCCAGTCCTATTAAACCAATGGCCAGGGGATCATTAGTGAGTTCATACATCCACCAGCCCACTAAAGTTCCTAACATACGTAAAGCCATAATAAAGCAAAAACGTCCGGTCATCAGGTTCCGGTATTCCGGAATTTTTACAGCAGCTAAAGGATCAATACGTAACGTTGTTGCTTCGCTCAAAACCAGGTCATATTAAGGTAAAGTAAAATAATGTTGTCCTTCAGAATGATCTTCTTCGAGTGCCTTCAAAATAATATTAACATGTTCTTCGTTTCCCAAAAAGTCTGCATTCCCTGCATCAATAACAATAGTTCGAATGTTATGTTCTCTTATATAACTAAGATAAGTTTCCTGTATTTTAAGCAGGTATTCGTCGGGAATAGATTGCTCGTACCGGCGCTGCCGCTTTTTAATATTCTCCTGTAGTTTATGTACCGGTGCATGAAGGTATATGAGAATGTCGGGATGCAACAGTTGCTGATGAATGATCTCGAATAACTTTTGGTAAAGCCTGAACTCTTCTGCGGGCAGGTTGACCTTGGCAAAAAGGAGACATTTTGTAAATAGATAATCGCTAACAGTTATACTTTGAAAGAGATCGGTAGTGTGTAATAATTCTTTTAGTTGTTTATATCGTTCCGCCATAAAAAACAATTCTAACGGAAACGCATATTGGTCGGGGCTCTCGTAAAATTTTGATAAGAAAGGGTTGTCTGCAAATTCCTCAAGTATGAGCCGGGCGTTTAGTTTTTTTGCAAGCAGATGAGCAAGGGTTGTTTTTCCGGCTCCAATATTTCCTTCGATGGTAATGAAATGATACTTCATGTTGTTATGGTTACAACAGTTGTCAGTTGTATTTTTGTACCGCGGCAAAGTCTTAGGGTATATCCACCGAAGGTGCCGCATTCATTTCCGCTCCGTTTATTTCCGCCCGTTTATTTTCGGGTGGTTTTATTTTAGAGATTTTATTTAGTGCAATTTCCTTTTTCCCGTTTCTTATTTCTTCAATATAGTAATAAGTTTACTCAAGCATCCTCACTTCAAGCGGGTCGGAACAATCTTTTAATAAATCAGCGATGGTTTTCTTAAGAACAGGATGTATATAGTCAGGTGCAATTTCATGTAACGGTTCCAGTACAAATCTGCGATTGGCAATTTCAGGATGAGGAACTTTTAATTCAGGCAAATCAATTACGTCATCATTATAAAAAAGAACATCTATATCAATTATTCTGGGTGCCAATTTCTCAATCCGTTCACGGCCCATTTGCTTTTCTATCAATAAGATAGTTTGTAAAAGTTGTTCGGCTGTAAATTGTGTTGTGCATAACAAAACCTGGTTTAAAAAAGAAGGCTGGTTAGTAACGCCCCACGCTGCGGTCTCATAAATAGCAGATTTCGCAATTACATTGCCTGCCATTTCATCAATTAACGTAAAGGCTTTCTGTAAGTTTTGGAGCCGGTTGTCGAGGTTGCCGCCTGTCAACAGATATATATTGTTCATATTAGGTAGATTGCATGCATCAAATATCATTAAATTGCGCGCTTAATTATTAATTAAAACATGAGAAATTTTTTCAAAATATTTTTTGCTTCACTGCTTGCGCTTGTCATATTTTCCTTAATCGGTTTTTTAATTTTAGTGGGCATTATTGCAAGCGCTGCCACTTCCGCAAAGCCTGATATTAATAGTGATGCAGTTTTAGTAGTAGACCTTACCAAACAATATAAAGAACAAAAAGATGAAAGCATCTTAAGCTCCTTCACCAGTAATTCGGATAACGACATTCCGGGACTGTATGATGTGGTAAGGATGATTGCCTACGCAAAAACTGACAATTCAGTTAAAGGTATTTACATAAAATGCGACGATAATGCTAATGGTTATGCAGCAAGCGAAGAGCTTCGAAACGCATTGATTGATTATAAAAAAAGCAAAAAATTTATAATTGCTTATGGCGATGTAATAAGTCAGAAGGCTTATTATGTAGCAACTGCAGCAGATAAAGTGTATTGTAATCCAAAAGGGTTGCTTGACTGGAGAGGTATGGCGAGTACTTTATTTTTCGTAAAAGGAGCATTAGAGCGCCTCGAAATACAACCTCAAATATTTTATGCCGGCAAATTTAAAAGCGCTACCGAGCCTTTACGCGAATACCAGATGACGGAAGCCAACCGTTTACAAACCTCTGTCTATTTAAACGATATGTACAGTCGTGTATTAACGGCTGTTGCCGAAAAAACTGGAGTTGATACAGCATCATTACATAACCTTGCTAACCGTGGTGCTATAAAAACGGCATATGATGCACTTACTTATAAATTGATTGATGCAGTAAAGTATGATGATGAAGTTAAAAGTGAGATCATCGGGAAACTGGGTACTAAAGACACCGCTAAGATCAATTATGTTTCGTTAGGCAAGTATGCAAAGGCTGTAGATTTTACGAAAAGTGGTGAAGGAAGGATTGCTCTTATATATGCCGAGGGCGAAATTAAAGATGGCAAAGGTGAAGACGGCGAGATAGGCAGTGATGATTATAGAAACCTGATAAGGAAAGTTAGGCTGGACAAAAATATTAAGGCTATTGTTTTTAGGGTAAATTCTCCTGGCGGCAGTGCTTTGGCCAGCGAAGAAATATGGCGCGAAATTACGTTGGCAAAAAAAGCCAAGCCGGTGGTGGTAAGCTTTGGTGATGTTGCTGCTTCGGGGGGTTATTATATTTCGTGTAACGCAGACAGCATATTTGCTCAACCCAATACTATAACCGGTTCTATTGGCGTATTTGGTATTATTCCAAACATGAAAAATTTCTTCAATAAAAAGCTGGGTGTCACTTTCGACGCCGTTAAAACCGGTCCCTTTGCCGACATGCTTGGTGTAAACAGACCATTAAACGAGCCTGAAAAAATGTTTATTCAAAATACAATCGATACTATTTATACTGCATTTAAAGGCAGAGTTTCCGAAGGAAGAAAGTTGTCGTTGGCAGTTGTTGACAGCATTGCACAAGGTCGCGTTTGGACTGGGCAAAGAGCTTTACAAATTCGCCTTATTGACCGGATAGGTAATATAAACGATGCAATAAATTGTGCATCGCGAATGGCAAAACTTAAGGATTATACATTAAGGGAATACCCCGAAAAGAAAAACTTTTTTGAAAAGATCATGAACGATTATAAGAATGACGTAAAAGTGAAAACGATAAAAGAAGAAATAGGAGAGGAGCAATATGCAATTTTTAAACAACTCAAAAACATTAGAAAAATAGTAGCAATACCTCAGGCACGTTTGCCGTTCGAGGTGAATATACAGTAGCCCCGGCCTAAAAATTGAAAGTTGGAAATGGAAAATCAGAGCGCAAAAAGAGCATCAACACGTTGCATTACTCTCTATAGCTTTTATATGCCTTAACTTTCATTTTCCACTAATCCCCAAAATCTTATAAATACCGGTTCAAACAAATGAGCGTACAATATAACCAGGTACGAGCCATGTTGGCGATTACCCGTGCAAGCTTAAAAGGAATTTTACGAAGTCCGTCAGCAGTGGTGTTTAGCCTGGCTTTTCCATTAATCTTTATTTTAGTTTTTGGTTTTATTGGTGGGGTTGGAAAGGTGTCTTTCAAAATGTCAATTGATAAAAAGTCGGATACCCTTAACCCTGTTTATACGGCCATTAAAAGCGTCCCCGGAATTACTATTGTAAACAAGCCGGATAATGAGATAAAAGAGGACCTTGAAAAAGGAAGGATAACGGCTGTATTAAATATTCTAAAAAATGCTTCGGCAGCTCCGCCTTACATTATTAACCTCAAAACTTCGGAGGCCGTAAATCCGCAAAATCTACAGGTATTAAAATCTATTTTAAATTCAATTGTTGCCAATATCAACAAAGGAACATATCCGCAGGCTCCCACTTTCGCAGCTATAAACGAAGATGTTCAAAAAATTCCCGGCCGTACTTATCGCACTATCGACTTTATTTTACCCGGCCAACTTGGTTTCTCTTTATTAAGTGCAGGTGTTTTCGGTGTGGCTTTTCTTTTTTATAACCTTCGTCAGCAACTTGTTTTAAAACGATTTTATGCAACGCCTATTCAACGACCCTATATTATTTTAGGTGAGGCAATAAGCAGGGTTATTTTCCAGCTTACAACTGCAGTCATTATTATCGGGATCGGTTATTTTGCCTTTCATTACACATTGATTCATGGCTTTGTTACTTTCTTAGAAATCATGGTACTTAGCTTCCTTGCCCTTATTGTATTTATGGGTTTCGGTTTTGTTGTAAGCGGGCTTGCAAAAAACGAAAGTATGATACCGCCCGTCGCCAATTTAGTTACGCTGCCCCAGTTTTTACTTGCCGGAACTTTTTTTTCGATAGACGTATTTCCTTCGTGGTTGCAACCTATTTGCCGTGTACTTCCTCTAACGCATTTTAACGATGCTATGCGTAAGATAGCTTTTGAGGGTGCTCATTTAAAAGATTGCCTTTTTCAAATTGGAGTGCTTGCATTATGGGGCGTAGTTGTGTACGCAGTAGCAGTGAAAGTTTTTAAGTGGGAATAATATGAGGTTTGTAAAACTGGGTTTAATTAGTGCTGTTTTTCTTTTCCTGCTGATGCTCGCTTTCTCATCGTTGATTCCCTCATCAGTTACTGTGTCGAGGGTTATTAATATTAATGCTCCGGCAGATAGTGTTTACAGTACGCTAAACAACCTGTCTAAATGGAAGTTGTGGCTCGAAAATTATGATTCGTCAAATGCATCATTTACCGTAAATACTTTAGGAAAAGGCGCTCAATTAAAATTGAATAATACAACTGTTACCATCGTTGAAACTTCCCGGCAAAGTATAAGAACAATTTGGCAGGTTGGAAGGTCAGAGCCACTGTCGTCTTATTTCAATATCGTTTCTAATCAAACCCCACCTCTGACCACATTACAATGGCAGTTTAATCAAGAACTAAAATGGTATCCGTGGGAGAAATTTGCAGCCATTTTTTCTGAAAAAGCTCTCGCTCCTTCCATGGAAAAAAGCCTTGATAACCTGAAGAAATATTTAGAGCAGGCTAAGTAGGTACCGGAAACAGGGATTAATTTAATAACTTATAAGGTATTAGTTGAGCGAGTTGTATAAGAAAAGTTTAAAGAATATTAAACTTTAGTACACGGAATAAGTTTTTTTGAGTGTAAGGTTAAATAAGATTTTAGAAAGACTGTTACCCTTATATTTGCACCCCGAACTACTTAAGCTACCTAATATTAATAAAATAATAAGTGGTTAGTTTAGTCGCTCGACAATTTTTTGGGCATTGATTTTGAATTTAGAGTGATATATATTTTTATAATATAATAAGGAAGCCAGAGCTTGTTTCAGGTTTCCTTTTTTTTTAATCTAAACTTAGTTGTGTGACTGAGGAAGCGAAGCTGTATAAAGCAAAGAGCGAGAGTTAAATCATGTTTCTAATTTTTCAACCTGGTAGATAATCTTATGAAATTAACATTGTTATTTTTTTGCGCAACATTTACGATTATTTTGTTGGCTTCCTGCACTACCCCGAAGAACATCAATTACTTAAGCTCGTATCCCAGGGACAGTAGTTACACTTACATTTATCAAAGCTTTGAAGTTCCTATTCAAGTCGGCGATGAATTAGCCGTTTCTGTTTCTGCCTTAAACCCCGCTTCTGCAATCCCGTATACCCTTCCAAAAGGAATTACTGTTGATCAGGATGGAAAAATTTTGTATCCCCAATTGGGAGCAATTAAAGTTGAAGGTTTAACCCGCAGCCAATTCAGGGATCTTATGATTAGCCGTTTAAAAACATATTTAACAGATCCGGTAGTAACAGTAGATTTTCTTAATTTTAAAGTAACGGTAATGGGAGAGGTAGCTAAGCCTGGTACTATTTCTCTTCCACAAGGGCGTATTAATATTCTGGAAGCTCTTGCTCAAGCTGGCGACTTAACGGTATATGGAAAAAAGACCCCTGTAATGGTAATAAGAGAAAATAAAGGCCGAAGGGAATTTGGATATGTAAACCTTTTATCAAACGCAATATTTACGTCCCCATATTATCGGCTGCAACAAAATGATATCGTTTATGTTCAGGGGGTTGAAAATAAGCCTACAGCTGATGAGCAGGTAACCGCCAGAAAGTTAGCTTATACTACCAGTATTCTTGCAATTGTTAGTACATTAGGTTTACTCATTTTAAATATTTTTAATAACAGGTAAATATGAACACTTCATTATCTCTTTCGGATATAAATTCTAATACACCCGCAAAACCTACGACTAAAGAGGTTTTGCTTAAGTATCTGATATATTTTCCTTTGTTTATAATAACTCTGGGAGTTTCTTTGGGTTTAGCATATTTGTATGTTAAGTATAAATCACCTGTTTACTCTTCTTCCATTTCTGTTTTTTTTCCTGAGGGAAACAAAGGAACAGGAGGTTCTAGTACAGGTTCTGAAATGGGGAGTGGTCTAAATGAACTCATGCTTTTTAGTAAGAAAGTAAACCTTGCAAACGAAATAGAGGTTTTAAAGACCAAGACATTAATGACACGAGTGATTAGAAGATTGAACTTAAACTTACAATATTTTAAAAAGGGTAAAATTAAGAAGTCGGAGTTATATAATTCTCCATCAATTAAAGCTATTGTAGTTGGAATAAAAGACAGTTTAAAAGGTGAGAGTGTTGAGGTAATAAAAAATGGGTCACAACTTTATACTATAAATAATAAAGTAAAAACTCCCATTGCATCTAAAAGTATTATCAAAGGTCAAAATGTTTCTTTTGATGTAACTATGGATCCGAGTGAGCTTAAAGAAAATGATAAGTATATCATAACATGGGAGCCGGCAGCGCAGGTAGCTGAAGGATTAAAAAATCAATTAGTTATTGCGCAACCTCAAAGAGACGCAAATATTTTAAATATTTCGCTTGAAACTGAAGTTCCTGACAAGGGCACGGACCTATTGAATATCCTGGTGCAGGAGTATAACTTTAGCAATAATGAAAAAAAGAACAAACTTGTTGATTATACTTTAAGCTTTATTGACGATAGAATTAGTTTAATGCGGGGAGAATTAGGTAAGGTTGAAAGTAGTATTCAAAGTTACCGGCAAGCTAACGAAATAGTAGATCAAGGTGTGCAAAATTCTGCGGGTTTTGAGCAGTTAAGTGCAACTAAATCTCAAATTGAGAATTCGGAAGTCAAACTCAAGGTAATAGATATGGTTAAACAGTCTGTTGCAAATCCAAATCAACCCATTCCAACCACGTTAGGAATTGATGACCCTACTCTTTCCGCTATGGTTAAACAATACAATGATAATATTTTTAAAAAAGAAGAACAGTTAAAAGAGATGCCTGCTGCTAACCCTGCAGTAAGAACTACAGAAAGTCAAATCGATAAATTAAAATCAAGCATTTTAAGTAATCTTGAAAATATTAATACATCAACAGCGCAACTAAAACAAAGATATTTAGGCCAATTTGAGATGAACCGCTCTAAATTAAATGCTGTTCCAGGGCAGGAAAGAAAATTAATGGAGATTGGCAGACAGCAGGATATCAAAGAAAAATTATTCATGTATTTGTTGCAGAAAAAAGAGGAAGCTGCTATTACTAAAGCTTCTCAGCTTTCTTCTAATTCCAGTGCTCTTGATCCTGCAACCAGTTCGGGATTACTTAGTCCTAATGCTTCGTTGATATACAAATTAGCGATTGCTTTAGGATTACTTATACCTGTACTAATGATATACCTAAAAGAATTATTGAACGATAAGATAATTACCCGCAACGACGTTATTAGTAAAATAAATGTACCGGTGATAGGAGAAATATCGCACTACACTCAAAAAAAGAGAAGGCTTGTAGTTGGATTTGATGATAGAACTGTTGTTGGCGAACAATTTAGAATGGTAAGAGCTAATATTCCCTTTTTAACTAAAAGCCAGGACAAAAAAGTTCTATTATTTACTTCTACCACTCCGGCAGAAGGAAAAACTTTTTGTTCTTTGAATCTTGCTGCTGTTTTTGCAATTGCAGGCAAAAAAACGGTAATTGTAGAAATGGATTTACGCAAGCCAAAAGTGGGTGTATCTTTAAAGATGCCTGATACTGCAAAAGGTATAACACACTACATTTCGGGCCAGGCCACTTTTGAAGAACTCCCGATCGCGATACCGGACTTCGAAAATTTATATGTTGTAACAGCTGGTGTTATTCCTCCAAATCCTTCCGAAATATTAATGGATGAGAAAATCGACTCACTCTTTGGTTATCTAAAAGAAAATTTTGATTGTGTTGTTATAGACTCTGCTCCTTTGGGTTTAGTAAGTGATGCAAAGATTTTGGCGAAACACGCTGACGCTACTATATATCTTGTAAGACAAAGAATAACACCTAAGAAACAATTGGCCCAATTAAATGAATTATATGAGAGCGAAGTATTTCCACACTTAAGCGTGCTGGTAAATGATGTAAAAGCAAGTGGAGCTTATTCTTACTATGGCTACGGAAGTAACTATATGAGTACTTATAATTATAGTTACGGTCATGAGTCGGTAAGTATTTGGCAAAAGGCTAAGGCAGCAATTGGATTATAGTTTTTAATTTCTTCTTTACAGAATAATATGAAATGTGTAGAATTGCCGGCATAGTTGATCTTTCTAATAGCTATGATCTCGATCAATCAATCATTGCCATGCGCGACAGTATGCATCGTGGTGGACCGGATGATGCCGGAGTGCTGATTGATGAGGACAGGCGTATTGCATTTGGACATCGCCGCTTATCCTTACTTGATCTTTCCGCTGCCGGTCATCAACCTATGAACGATAACTATAGTGGGAATACTATTATTTTTAACGGCGAGATTTATAATTTCTTAGATATTAAATCGCAGCTATCGGTAAAGGGTTATCAATTTAAAACAGCAACCGATACCGAAGTAATATTAGCAGCTTATCATGCTTATGGTACTGCCTGTTTCGAACGCTTTAATGGGATGTTTGCATTGGCAATTTGGGATAAGGCAGCAAACAAAATTGTGCTTGCACGAGATCATGCCGGAATAAAGCCTTTGTATTATTATATTTCAAATGATCAATTTGTTTTTGCTTCAGAAATAAGGGCGTTTAAAGCATTACAGCAAAATTGGCCCGAAAATGAAGACTGGCGCATTCCATTCCTAACTTTTGGCCATCTTCCCGAACCCTTTACTACTCTTAAAAACGTCCATCCCCTACCGAAAGGAAGTTTTTTGGAAGTAGAAATTACTACGTTACATAACAAGTTAACAATCTTCAATAAATTTGAGTTTTCCAACGAAATAACAAACTTAGAAGAGGCGGTTAGTTTAGTTAGGAATAAATTAGATCAATCAGTTAAAAGGCATCTCATATCCGATGCTCCTATTGGTTTATTCCTAAGTGGCGGGGTGGATTCGAGTTTACTTACATTAATAGCAAATAAATATATTGGTGATAATTTAAAAACACTTTCCATTGTTTTCGAAGATGCCTCTTTAAATGAAGCGCCTTATCAGCAACTAATTATTGATAAAACAAATGCCCGGCATCATTCCTTTCTTGTTACCGAGAAGGAGTTTGAAGAGGAATTGCCTGACATTCTGCAGGCAATGGATCAGCCAAGTACGGATGGCATTAATTCTTACTTCATTTGCAAGTATGCAAGAAAATATGGCTTAACTGCCGTGTTAAGTGGTTTAGGTGCAGATGAAATCTTCGGTGGCTATCCATCGTTTAATAGAACTTCTGCACTTAGCTTAATTCAAAAGTTTCCTGCTTCTATTATTGGCCTGTCAGAATTTATTCCAAAAGAAAAGGTTAGAAAATTGGCATTTGCAAAAAGAAAAGATTTGTTGGGCCATTATCTTTTTAACCGCGGAAGTTATACTCCACAACAGGTATCAAAACTTTTAGGAACAAGCACTTCTCACATTGATGAAGTTTTAGAAAAGGTTCGTTTCTCTAACTTACCTACGGGCACAGACGCAAGAGAAAAGGTAAGCTGGATTGAAACTAACCTATACATGCAAAATCAGCTCTTAAAAGATACTGATTACATGAGCATGTGGCACAGTCTGGAAGTTCGTGTGCCATTTTTAGATAAAGAATTAATGCAGGCAGCTTTTAGTATTGCCCCTGAAATAAAGTACGACAGTAAAGTTGGGAAACACCTTTTAATAAAAGCCTTTGATGATATTTTGCCCAAAGCTATCTGGCAGCGAAAAAAACAGGGCTTTACTTTCCCTTTTTATAAGTGGATGCAAAACATAGAATTTAAAAGTAACGACAAACAGTATAATAACGTTAGAAAACAATACATCGATAACAAGTTACACTGGAGCCGTTATTGGGGTTATTTATTAAGTAAAGACATTAATAAAATAACATACAATCAAAAAAAAAGTGAAAGACTCCTGTTTCTTAACCTAACTGCTTTCTCAAATACCGGGGGAATTGAAAAATTTAATCGTGCATTCTTAAAAGCTTTAACCGAACTGAAAGAAGCCGGAATATCAGCTAATTCAATGTCTCTGCACGATAAAGGGAGTGATGATAATTATTTTTCTTCTGACCGTTATTTACCTTTTAAAGGGAAAGTATTTTCTTTTGTTACACAGGTTATAAGAGCAGCGTCAAATTACGACACTATTGTAGTAGGTCATGTTAATCTGGCTTTACCTGCAATCGCTGTAAAAAAAATATACCCTTCAAAAAAACTTATCCTAATTGCTCATGGAATAGAAGTATGGGACAATTTAAAAGGAGCCAGGAAACAATTACTTAAACAAGTTGACGAAATAATTGCTGTAAGCAACTTTACAAAGCAGAAGTTAATAGATGTTCATGGGATAGCTTCCGATAAAATAAAAATTCTTCACAACTCTGTTGATCCATATTTCAAAACTCCAACTTATTTTGATAAACCAGAGTACCTTAAAGAGAGATACGGCATTCATAACGGTGAAAAGGTAATGTACACGATTAGCAGGATGTCATCGTTAGAGCAATATAAGGGCTATGATAAGGTACTGGAAATATTGCCGAAGCTAAAAACAATCTATCCTGATATTAAATATATTATTGCAGGAAAAGCGGATGAAATTGAAAAGGAAAGGGTTGAAAAAATAGTGCAGCAAAATAAACTTCAGGAAAATGTAGTACTGGCAGGTTTTATTGCAGATGATGAAGTAACTGATCATTTTAAACTTGCAGATGTATTTGTAATGCCAAGCAGCAAAGAAGGCTTTGGTATTGTATTTCTTGAAGCTATGGCCTGCGGTGTTCCGGTGCTGGGCGGAAATATTGACGGAACAGTAGATGCGCTGCAAAATGGGAAACTGGGTGTACTGGTAAACCCGTTAGTTGCAGAAGAAATACAGCAGGGAATTAAATTACAATTAGAAAAAAAGTATAATGCAGAGGACTCTTTAAAACTCCAGAATAATGTGCTTGCTTCATTTTCCTTTAAAGCTTATAAACAAAGGTTGAAGGAAATTTTAGCCTGATAGAATTATGAATGACACGGATGACGGAGGTACAAAAAATAAAAATCAGGCTAAAAAGATAATCTTCGTTAATACTCACCCTATACAATACTTTGCTCCATTATATGCTTATTGTAACAAAGAAGGGTTAAGAGTGGATGCGTGGTACTGCTCGGATGAGAGTATTAGAGGAGAGAAAGACGTACAGTTTGGTCGTGCTGTAAAATGGGACATTCCCTTGTTGGATGGATACCCGTACCGTTTTTTTAAAAACTATTCGTGGAAACCATCTATACATACCGGTTTCTTTGGTTTGATTAATATAGGAATGATGATAGCTCTTTTTAAAGAGCCTAAATCTATTATTATTGTACATGGCTGGGGCTATCTTACACTTCTACTGGTTATTATGTTTGGAAAACTTGCGGGTCATACAGTTTGCTTAAGAAGCGAAACCCCATATAAACAGGAAAAGTTACACTCCTCTTTAAAATTGTTATTAAGAAAGTTATTTCTTCAACAGTTTATGTTTCGCTTGATCGATAAGTTTTTATTTGTAGGCAAACAAAATAAAGAATTTTACAAGCACTACGGAGTTAAGAATAACGCGTTGATTTTTGTTCCCTATGCTGTAGATAATAACCGGTTTGATAAAGACTATCAAAAGTTAAAGTCAGAAAAAGAAAATTTGAAAGAGAGCCTGGGTATCCCGCTTTCAAATTTTGTTATTATTTATTCAGGAAAATACATACCTAAAAAAAGGCCTATCGACCTTCTGAAAGCTTTTCATTTAATAAATAACGATAAGTCGAGTTTAGTAATGATAGGCGAGGGAGAACTTCGTGGGCAACTTGAGCAATACATTGCTGATAATAAGGTAAATAATGTAAATCTTACCGGCTTTATCAATCAATCTTCCATTTCATCTTACTATGCTATTGGTGATGTTTTTGTAATGTGCTCACAGGAAGGAGAAACATGGGGATTATCAATAAACGAAGCGATGAATTTTGAATTGCCTGTGGTTGCTTCGGATTTAGTTGGGTCTACAGATGATCTTATAGTTAACGACGAAACGGGGTACACTTATAAATGCGGTAATGTTAATGAGCTAAGCGATGTTCTTGGTCAATTATTAATTAATACAGAATTACGAAAAAGGTTAGGTAGGAATTCTAAAGAAAAGATTGATCAATATTCGTACAAGGTTATAAAAAATAATTTACAAATATTACTACAATAAATGCATACACAAGTACATACGGAACCACAAATGCATACACAAGTTCATACTGAACCACATTGGGATATGGTAATTGAACCTCATGGCAATATCCTTGATTTAAAAATAAAAGATGTATGGCATTACCGAGATCTTCTGTGGTTGTTGGTAAGGCGTGATTTCGTTTCCTTTTATAAACAAACCATTTTAGGCCCAATATGGTTTTTCATACAGCCTTTTTTTACAACTATAACCTATACTTTTATTTTTGGCAACCTCGCCGGTATTTCAACTGAAGGTATTCCAAAACCTTTATTTTATATGGCAGGCATTACCTGCTGGAACTACTTTGCAGAATGCCTGACAAAAACCTCCACTGTTTTTAAAGACAATTCGCTAGTATTTGGCAAAGTTTATTTTCCCCGCTTAATAATGCCGTTAAGTATTGTATTAAGTAATCTTGTGCGTTTTTTTGTGCAAATGCTTCTTTTTGTTATGATGCTGATTTTCTTTGCAATTAAAGGCGCTTCTTTCAATCTTAACTTATATGCACTCCTTTTTCCTGTGCTCGTTCTTGAAATGGCATTACTGGGGTTAGGTTTAGGAATGATAATTTCTGCAATGACAACTAAGTATAGGGATTTAGCTTTTTTGGTAACTTTTGGCGTTCAATTACTAATGTACGGCACCACAGTTATTTATCCACTGTCTGTGGCCCGCGAAAAGTATCCAGGCATTAGCTGGGTAATTGAAGCTAACCCTATAACACCTGTTATTGAAACATTTCGTTATGGGTTTTTAGGAGAAGGGACTTTTTCCTGGATGAGTTTAGGTATTAGTGGAGCGGTAACAATTTTAATAACAATTTTTGGGGTAGTTATTTTTAATAAAGTAGAAAGAAATTTTATTGATACAGTTTAAGACAATTATTTTTAGATAGCGTTAATATGGGAGTTGCGATTAAAGTTGAGGATTTGTCGAAAGCGTACAGGTTAGGAGAAATTGGAACAGGAACGATATCACGTGATTTAGAGAGGTGGTTTGCTAAAGTACGGGGTAAAGAAGATCCATTTCTAAAAATAGGGCAGGAAAATGATAGAACAGTCAAAGGTACATCTGATGTGGTTTGGAGTATTAAGGATATGAATTTAGAAATACAGCAGGGAGATGCAGTTGGAATAATTGGCCGCAACGGAGCTGGTAAAAGTACTCTATTAAAATTATTAAGCAGGGTAACAGCACCTACAACGGGTATAATTAAAGCCCAGGGGAGAATTGCAAGTTTATTGGAAGTAGGAACCGGATTTCACCCTGAATTAACGGGAAAAGAAAATATTTATTTAAATGGTGCGATACTTGGGATGCGCAGAAAAGAGATACAAAGAAAATTCGACGAGATAGTAGATTTTGCAGGGGTTAGCAGATATGTAGATACACCGGTAAAAAGATATTCATCCGGTATGTACGTAAGATTGGCTTTTGCGGTAGCGGCACATTTAGATTCCGAGATTTTGATTGTAGACGAAGTATTAGCAGTAGGTGATGCAGAGTTTCAAAAGAAATGTTTAGGTAAAATGGGCGAGGTAAGTAGGGGAGAAGGCAGAACCGTTCTGTTTGTTAGTCACCAAATGTCATCAATTCGAAGTCTTTGTAATAATTGTGTATTACTTCAAAATGGAAAGCTGAAGACAGTTGGCAAAACTGAAGATGTAATTCAATTATATTCCCATGAAGGAAATAGTAGCAGTAATAAAAATATAAAGTATTATGATAAACACTTAAAATACGTGAGCATCAGGCAGGAAAATTCGATCCTTGTTTTAGAAGCTGAATATGACAGTAATATTATTATGGATATTCCTCATTTAGGATTTGTTATATATAACTCACAGAACCAACCTGTTTTTGGTTCTAATCCCACCTTAGATGCAGTAGAATATGATAGAAAGGCAGGCACAAAAAAAGGCAAAATTAGTATTCGAATTGAAAATCCAAAATTGATTGACGGTGTGTACTCCGTTTTAATATGGTTTGGAGATAGTAGTGAAAACTATATGGACGATTTAGAGGGCGTTACTTTTGAAGTATCATCAATGACACTAAACAAACAGCTCCCTGCTTCAATTAGTGGTTACGTAACACCTCAAACCGAGTGGAAATTTGAAAAATATGAGTGAGTTATCTACTGCAATTTTTGAAGTTAAAATATTAAAGATTGAGGGCTTCACGCAATAACACTGACTAGATAAAAAGAAATATTATGGGGAATGCACATAATAATTTGTCTCTTCATTTATAAATTGAAAATTAGAAGCCGATTATATCATTTCTCGTTATTTCTGAAAAATTAAGCAACCTTCTATAGTCTTCTTATGCCAATTCCCTAAAAGCATTTGGTAAGCAGAGTTAGGAATAGGACCAAATTCCTAATCTTATCCTTTTATGAAAAATTTTTATTTTCTCATATCCGATTTGCCCTATGTTTATGAGGCAGGCATTATTCATTTAGCGGAGGGACTAAAGGAAATGGGATATGTTTTTTTTTCAAACAGAGATTATTGGAAAACAGGTGTAGATAAGGATTATTTATTTAAATATAATAGAGACTTCGATCCGGTTACTGATGCTGATGTTGTAATTCTTTCCAATCCGTGGGCTGAGCACATGGATCTTGTTTCATTTAAATTAGTATCCTTACCTCTGCCCGAGTGGTTGTTCGAGGCTTCGCGAAAATTTCTGCTGGTTTATCTTGATTTACGAGACGGTTACAAAACAGTTAGCTATACCCCTGTTTTTAGAAAGTTTGATTATATTTTCAGATCACATTATAATGCAAGAACTTATAACTGGCCAAATATACATCCGTGGATATTAGGTTTCGGAAACAGGGTTTTAAAGGAAAAGCAAAATATTTCATTAGAAAAGAAGAACTATGAAATAGCAGTTAATTTTTATTTCTCTCATAAGTACGTTCATCAGTTACGAGCATTAGCCGAGAAAGAGATTATTTCTAAATTCAATCCTTCTTTTATTAATAGGAAAATAACATCGAAAAAAAAACCTATAGATGAATTTAGTAGATTGATGTGGGAACAAACTTTTGGGCTTCATAATCCTGAATATTATAATCTTACTGAGAACACACTAATAATTGCTGCTTTTTGTGGTGAGCTAATATCTGGTTTACCTATCGATCCTTCCGTTTACCTGGCAGGAGGAAGTAAGGCTAAAGTAAAGAAAAAGCTGTATGAATTACTTTCAGCCGTTAAAGGAGTTGAAAAGAGACTGATACAATGGGATAGCTGGAGGTTTTGGGAAACATTAGCATTAGGCTCTGTTCCCATGCATATTGATCTTGCTAAATATGGAGTAGAGTTGCCTGTAATGCCTGTTAATTGGAAACATTATATTGGAGTAGACCTAAATAACATAAGACAAACAGTTGAACGGATTATTGAAGAAAAAGATTTGATATATAAAATTGCAAAAGAAGGCAATGAATGGTGTATGACAAATTATGCTCCTCAAGCTTCGGCTAAAAGGTTTTTAAAAACAATTGGTTTATCATCACAAATACAGGATGCTTCGATAATTAACGAAAGCATTAGATAAGACATTACAATTTTATGAAGTTGTAAGTACAAAATGGTAAGTACAATATCAAGTGATAGTTGAATGAGTTATCCTAAAATCTTAATCATCTCTTCGCAAATCCCTCAAACTATTCATGCAGGATCGCTGCAGTTGTATAGAGTATTGGAAAATTATCCCAAGCAGAATATACGATCAATAGGCCCAATGGAGCCTAAGGCTGAACAACTTTCAGAAACATATGATCCTTTTTTGTTGCCAATACGTTTAACTACCACCCGTTTTTCTTTTTTGGCAAATACTTTGAATACCCTGCGGCTATTGCCCGATCTCCCTGTTAAGAGGATAGATAAGTTATTAGGAGATTTTAGACCTGATTTGGTTGTTACGTTAATCGAAATACTTCCTTATGCCTTTGCTGCCTTAAGATACGCAAAAACAAAGGGTTTGCCGTTGATGACAATAACAATGGATAAACCTGGAGATTTTACTTATATATATCCATCATTTAAGGCAGCGCAACTTCGCCGCATACAAGAAATATATCAATATGCTAATGTAAATTTAGGAGTAAGCAAAGAAATGACTGAGTACCTTAGAAGTACATTTAAAACAAAAAGCGATGTTCTATACTTTTGCCCTCCTGGTGGATTAGAAGCACGCGATCCCCAAAAAGCTGCTGCTTTACGTAATGGTTCAACCCTAACTATTGGTTATGCAGGTTCGTTAAACTTAGGGTATGGTCAACAGTTAAGTTCACTAGTTCAAACATTTGAAAAAGCCGGGGTAAAGATTAACATCTATTCTATAAATCAACCTACATTTTCCTCTCCCGAAATAACTTACCGCGGCAGTTTTACGCAATACGAAGTTTGGGAGCGGATTAAAGAAGAGTGTGATGCTGTTATTTTGCCTTATTATTTTCATTACGGCACAAAAGATACTTCTGTTTACAGCACTCACTTTCCAACTAAATTATCTGAATATTTAACTCTTGGCATGCCTGTTATTGTTATCGGACCTGAATGGGCGACCGGGGTAAAGTGGGCAAAGGCACATCCGGATGCGGTGTTATGTTCTACAAAAAAAGAAGACGATGAATTGATTTCAATATTTGACAAGCTTACAACAGATGCTGCCTTTCGTTTGAAGTATTCTCTCAACCCGGTTAAAGCCAAAGAAGAATTTTCGCCACCCGTAATAAAAAAGCAGTTTTTGAATTATATACAAAAAGCAGAAAAGAATACGGTATGCACATCTTAATAACAGGTGGGGCAGGCTTTGTTGGTTCTAACCTGGCACTTTACGTAAAGCAGAATTATAATAATTACGAGATAACTGTTTTAGATAATTTAAAACGCAGAGGATCTGAATTGAATATACCAAGGCTCAAAGCAGCAGGTATAAATTTCATTCATGGTGATATTAGAAATTCGGAAGATTTTGAACAAATAAATAATGATGTTGATTATTTAATTGAGGCCTCTGCAGAACCTTCGGTAATGGCTGGTGTAGGGTCTTCTCCAAAGTACCTGATAAATACAAATTTGAATGGTACTATCAAATGTTTGTATTTTGCTAAAGAGAGGAAAGCAAAAGTTATTTTTTTATCAACTAGCAGGGTTTACCCGGTTGAGCCTCTAAATAATTGCAGTTATAACGAAACTGAAACAAGGTTCACATTTACTAATCATCAAAGTTTCCCCGGCATTTCTGCTGACGGCGTTTCGGAACAGTTTCCTCTTGATGGGTACCGCACTCTTTATGGCACCACAAAGCTTGCCTCCGAATTAATGTTACCTGAGTTCTTACAAACTTATAGTGTTCCTTATATAATTAATCGCTGTGGTGTTTTAACTGGTCCCTGGCAAATGGGTAAGGTAGATCAGGGCGTTGCAGTATTGTGGATGGCAGCGCATTTTTGGAAGAAACAACTTTCATATATAGGTTTTGAAGGTAGTGGAAAACAGGTAAGGGATATACTTCACATTCATGATCTCTGCCTGTTATTAGATGAACAAATACATCACTTTGATGAATTTTCGGGAAGTATATTTAATGTAGGGGGCGGATTTCAAAATGCGATATCACTTAAAGAATTAACCTCTGTTTGCTCTGATATAACAGGAAACAACATCGAAATTAAAGAAGACAAAAAGCAGAGAGAAGGAGACATAAGAATATATGTAACCGACAACTCAAAGATTTATAAAAACACTTCGTGGAGACCTGTAAGATCCGTTAGGGAAACTATGCAGGAAATATATGAATGGATACAGCAAAATGAAGCACAATTAAAAAACATCTTATAATTTCTCTTTTACTATCATGAAGAAAATACTTGTTACCGGCTCGTCAGGATTAATAGGTTCGGAAGTATGTTTACATTTTGCAGATTTAGGCTGGGAAATTCATGGGATTGATAACAACATGAGGGCGGCTTTTTTTGGCGAACAGGGAGATACACGCTGGAACCAGGAACGCCTTAATCATCTCATCAAAAATTTTCATCATCACGAGTTAGACATCCGGGACAGAAACAAGGTTTTAAGTATTATTCCTCAAATTAGTCCTGATGCTATTGTTCACACTGCCGCCCAACCAAGCCATGACAGGGCTGCCGCCATACCGTTCGAAGATTTTGATACTAATGCAGTAGGTACATTTAATTTATTGGAAGCAACGCGGAGGTATAGTACTGAAATACCTTTTGTTCATATGTCAACCAATAAAGTATATGGCGATGCTCCTAATGAAATTAAAATGGTTGAATTAGAAACACGTTGGGAGTATGCTGATGATAATTATAAAGACGGTATTGCCGAAAATTTTAGAATAGACCAATCTAAACACAGTTTATTTGGGGCATCAAAAGTTTCTGCAGATGTATCAGTACAGGAATATGGGCGGTATTTTAATATGCCAACTGCGTGCTTAAGAGGTGGTTGTTTAACAGGCCCAAATCATTCAGGTGTGGAGCTGCACGGCTTTTTAAGCTACCTTATAAAGTGCAACCTGGAAGGTAAGCACTATACTATATTTGGCTACAAAGGAAAACAGGTAAGGGATAATATTCACTCGTTTGACGTGGCAAGATTTATTGAGGAGTTTATTAAACAGCCAAGAGTTGCCGAAGTGTATAATATTGGAGGCGGTAAAGCAAATTCAATCTCTATACTCGAAGCATTTTCTTTAATAGAAAGTATAAGCAGCAATAAGATGAATTATACTTACTCTGATGCAGCCAGGCTTGGCGACCACATTTGCTACTATAGTGATTTGAGGAAAATGAAAACCCACTATCCAAATTGGGGCATTACGAAAAATGTTAGGGATACTTTTTTACAAATTTACGCCTCCTGGAAAAACAGGATTAAGCATTAAAATAAGTGTAAGACGACAATTAAGTTCTGTTTCTAACGTAACAATACAAATATTAGAACAGTATTTCGCACTTTAAAGAAAGAATAAAGTAACGGAAGTAACGAAGCAGAGGGAAAGATGGAGAAGACAATTAAAGATCATAAAGTTTTATTTCTGGCATCGACAGATGGAGCACATACGGGACGTTCCGGGTATACTATTTTAAGTGAGTATATACCTAACAGTGTTCTGCTTGAAGCACATCGAAAGCGGGCTAATAGTATTGTTAAGAGATTGAGTGATGCGATAACTGCTCGTATTAGTTTGTCGAGGTGGAGCAGAAGAAGTTCTCTTAAGATGGAATTTAAAGCATATTCAATTTTAAGAAAACAAAAAATTGATATAGTACATTACCTGTGGGGTGACAGGGATATTTGCTTTATCGATTTTTTTAAAAAACAACGTAATCTAAAACTTGTTATTAGTCTCCATAATTGTGCTTCAATGCTCGATGGAACTTTTAATTTTCCAGCCCGTTTCAAAAATTTTGATGCCTTAATTTTAATGAGCAAAGTACAACAACCTTATTTTGAAAAAGCAGGTGTTTCTCCTGAAAAAATTCATGTTGTGCTTCATGGTATTGATTGCGATCATTTTAAACCTGCAAATGAACTTAAAAACGAAGATACGTTTACCTTATTAAGTGTGGGAAGCTGGCTGCGAAACTTTACTATACTTACAGAAATATGTAAACGGTTAGGCGAAGTTTCTGACATTAAAATAAAAATAATCTCATCGCCTAAATTTAAGTATTTATTCGAAGGTCAAAAGCATATTTCTTTTCAATCCAAACTTTCTAATGAAGAGTTATTAAGGGCATATCATCAAGCTTCCTGCTTTTTAATGACTGCCGAAGATGCAACTGCAAATAATGCATTACTTGAAGCACTTGCCTGCGGTTTACCAATTGTTACAGAACGTGTTGGGGGAATACCGGAATATGTAAACGAAAAATGTGCGGTGTTTAGTGAAGATGTAGATGCATTTGTTAAAAACATCGTCACAATTGCTAATTCAAGGCAGTTGCAGCAAGAAATGGGTTTAGCTGCAAGAGAAAGAGCTGAAGAACTTGATTGGCGAAAAAGCGCAACTAGAATAAAGGAAATATATGATCGGTTATAATTCTATGATGTCGATCTTTTTATAGTAGTACTGCCTATTGCATAATGTAAAATGATTTCGATTTAGTTAGTATATGAAAGTTTTAATAGGTATCACTTCAAAAAACCGTGCTGCCATTCTTCCAAAAGCTATCACATCAGCTCTTAATCAAACTTATCAAAATAAGGAGGTTTGGGTATTTGATGATGCTTCAATAGACGATACTGCTAAGTTACAGGAAAGCTTTCCTCAGGTTAAGTGGATCATTTCTGAAAATCCAAAAGGCTTGGTGTTTGCAAGAAATCTTTTCATGAACACTCCTGGTTTTGACCTTTTTTGCAGTTTGGACGACGATGCCTGGTTTATAAATCCAGATTCTTTAGCAGAAGGTGTGAAAGTTTTAGAAAAAGATCCAACAATAGGAGCTTTGGGTTTTGATATGTTATCTCCTGATTATCCAAATCCTAAAGAAACCAAGGTGTACGTAAAAGCGTCAAATAATTTTATCGGATGCGGACATATAATCAGGCTAACAGCAGCAAAGGAAATAAATTTTTATACGCCTAACCCAGGCTTTTACGGAACTGAGGAAAAAGATTTGTCAATACGTTTAGTAGATAAAGGATATAAAGTTGTATTTTATAAGGGAGTTTATGTTTGGCATGATAAAACACCTATTGCAAGAGATCTTAATAAGCAACATCGTTCAGGTGTTTGTAACGACCTTGTTTTCTTGTACAGAAGAACACCTGCCCTATTTCTGTGGCCAACCTTGATCCTGCAAATTGCCAAGCATTTGAAATTTGCCTTAACTTATAAGCATCACAATTTTATTCCTGCATGTAAACAGGGTGTTAACGACTTTCTTAAATGGTTAGTAACAAAAGAAACGGATAGAAAAGCAGTAAGTATGGCTGGATTTATAAAGTTTATCAAAGCAAGAACGTAGTGAATATTTATAATCTGGAAGCATTGCTTTTTCGTGCACCTAAAGGTTTGGTAAGTCGGTTTAAAGTAGCGCTTTATAGATTATTGGGAATGCGGATAGGCGTAAAAAATAGATTTGAAACTGGCAGGATTAGGCGTGCAACACAACTTGCAGTAGGAAACTATAATAATTTTAGCGATGGTTACAGATTATGGCCGGTTGACTCTTTAC